>RKSK01000106.1 GCA_007570915.1 Cenarchaeum sp. | reverse complement strand
GCGCACAGATCCCAAATGTGGGTACCTGGGAGCCGCCCAGGGCGGCGGATCCCACGTCCGCCCCGGCCGCGCCTGCCCGTGGCAGGCGCCCCCCCTGCCACCGCCAAGCCTAACTTGATATGTTGGCATTTTTCCCGCCCCTCCATGTCGGCGGGGGAAAGCGATCGCGGCGACGGCGACAAGGAGGCGAGGTACGAGGCCGAGACGGCCAGGCTAAAGAGGGACGCGCGCGAGCAGAGAAGGCTGTTTGAGGCCAGAAAGGAGGAGCTTGTCGCAAGGTGCCCCAGGCAGACCATCGCAATGTGCGCCGGCGAGGTCTTTGTCGGCAGTACGCCGTACGAGGCGGCCGCAAAGGCCAACAGGGCGCACCCCGACAGGGCGTCGTTCTTTTACGAGTACGGGGCCGGCGTCCCATGGATAGGGGAATGATCATTCCGCTCCAGGCCGCAGACGGCAGGTTTGCCGCGAAGTGCTCCCTGCTTGGCAGTCCCAACCAGGATCTGCTGGGCGTGGTCGACTCGGGGGCGACTGTCACATGCGTTGACGTGCGGACGCGCAAGCGCGCAGGCCTCAAGTTTGCAGGAGAGAGCGTCAGGCTAAAATGCGTTCATCGGGAGCACCACGTGGTCTTGGACGCGTACTTTGGGCACATTGACACATGCGGCAGGACAGAACACACTAGGGTCTTTGAGCTTGACATGGGGCCAGAGTCCGACGCAGGCGGGATCAACGCCATTCTGGGGTGGGACGTGCTTGGAGGGCTCAGGGTCACCCTAGACGGGCCGGGCGGCACGGGCGCCATAGAGCGGCGCGAACGGGCATAGGCTCTACAGATCCCAAATGTGGTTGCCGGGGAGCCGCCCGGGGCGGCGGCCTCATCGGCGGCCTCGGCCGCGGCCGGGCGCCGAGTTAGACGCAGGCCTCCAGCAGGACGATCGTCCCGGGCAACGCCACCGGGACGCGGCGACCGCCCTCCTGCCCGGGCGCGGCATGGCCCGCGCGCCGTGCGCCACGGGCGACGCCGAGCAGATCCCGGCGCTCTCGTCCATGCCCGGTGTGCGCATGCGCGCCTGCTTTAGCATCTTGTGGTCGTTCCCTGCCCCCACCTGCGCGGGCACGGCCTGCCCGGGCCGGCCGGCGTCATGTTGGTGGCGAACGCGACGTGCGCTCCCTCCGCCCCCCTGCCCTTGCGCCTCTCCACCATGATCATCGTGTACGGCGCCCCCTCCCGCGTCCGTCGGGGATGCGCACCGGGGACATGAATTCGGGATAACACGCAGGAACGGCCTCCGGGGAGCCCCCAGGCGACCCCGCCCGGGCATGATTTCGGGACAACGCGCCCAGGGCGGCCTCCAGGAGGCCATCCGGGCGCCCCGCAAGGCGGAAACGAATTCGGGATCGCACGCTACGGGCCACAACGGGGCCGGATCCGGCCCTCTAGGCCCCCAATGGCGGAGGCCGCCGGCAGGCGCGCCCATGCCCGCCCGGAGCCAAAAGGGTAATAAACCCCCATTTTGGCGGGGTGGCCCGCTTGGCCGACAAGGAGCACCTGAACCTCATAGTCACGGGGCACATCGACAACGGCAAGTCCACGACGATGGGCCACTTTCTCATGGACCTCGGCGTCGTAGACGAGAGGACCATAGCGCAGCACGCCGAAGAGTCCGAAAAGACGGGCAAGGGCGACACCTTCAAGTACGCCTGGGTCATGGACAACATAAAGGACGAGAGGGAGAGGGGCATCACGATCGACCTGGCCTTCCAAAAGTTCGAGACGCCCAAGTTCTTCTTCACGCTCATAGACGCGCCTGGTCACCGCGACTTTATCAAGAACATGATAACGGGCGCCTCCGAGGCCGACTGCGCGATACTCGTCCTCTCGGCAAAGGAGGGCGAGACGGACACGGCGATCGCCGCAGGCGGCCAGGCCCGCGAGCACGCGTTCCTCCTCAAGACGCTCGGCGTGAAGCAGCTCATCGTGGCCGTCAACAAGATGGACGCAGTCGACTACAAGGAGGAGGCCTACAAGGCCGTCGTCGAAAAGGCCTCAAAGCTCTGCCAGTCCGTCGGCTACAAGGTCGACGCGGTCCCGTTCATACCCGTCTCGGGCTGGAAGGGCGACAACCTTGTCAAAAAGTCCGAGAACATGGGCTGGTACAAGGGCAAGACGCTGCTCGAGTGCTTTGACGAGTTCAAGGTCGAGGAGAAGCCGATAAACAAGCCGCTGCGCGTCCCCGTGCAGGACGTCTACACGATCACCGGCGTGGGGACCGTCCCCGTGGGCCGCGTCGAGACGGGCAAGATGAAGCCGGGCGACAAGATCGTCGTCATGCCCTCCGGCGCGGCCGGCGAGATAAAGTCGATAGAGACGCACCACCAGCAGCTAGAGTCCGCGCAGGCCGGCGACAACGTCGGGTTCAACCTGCGCGGGATCGAGAAAAAGGACATAAAGCGCGGCGACGTGCTCGGCACGCCCAACGAGCCGCCCAGCGTCGCAAAGGAGTTCAAGGCGCAGATCATCGTGATACACCACCCCACGGCCATCGCTCCCGGCTACACGCCGGTCATGCACTGCCACACCGCGCAGGTCGCCGCGACGATCACCTCCTTTGAGGCAAAGATAAACGCCGCGACGGGCGCAGTCGACGAGGAGAGCCCCAAGTTCCTCAAGGTCGGCGACTCGGCGATCGTCAAGATAAGGCCGGTGAGGCCCACGCCGATCGAGACCTTCAAGGAGTACCCAGAGATGGGCCGCTTTGCGCTGCGCGACATGGGCGCGACCGTGGCGGCCGGCATCGTCAAGGAGATCACCGAGGAGCACAAGCCCTAGGTGCGCCTTGGCCCAGTCAGCCCGCGTCAAGCTCACGAGCGCCGACCTTGGCAAGCTCGACTCTGTCTGCAAGGAGATCCAGGGGATCGGCCTCAAGACGGGAGTGCGGATAAAGGGCCCCACGCCGCTCCCCGTCAAGCGCCTCCACATTGACACGCGCAAGTCGCCGTGCGGCAACGGGACCGAGACGTACGAAAAGTGGGAGATGCGCATGCACCGGCGCATCATGGACATAAACGCCGACGGCAAGGGCTCGGCGATCAGGCAGCTGATGAGGCTAAACATGCCCGACGGCGTGTACATCGAGCTGGTGCTAAAATGACGCGCGCGGCCGTGGCGGGGGGTCCTGTGCAATGGTAGACGAGCCGGAGACCGTCACGGCCGCCGAGGGCGGCGAGGCGCCGGCGCCCCCCGGCGCGCCCGCGCCGCCGCTTGGGGGGGCGCCAAGGGCCGTCCCCACGCTAGAGGACGACGACGACGGCGACGAGGCGCCGCCGGGGCCCGGGGGCGGCCCGCCCCAGCCCGGCGCCGATTGGCAGGGGGGCGACGACGAGGGCGAGGAGGCGCCGCCAGAGCCCGAGCGCAGCAGCGTGATGTACTCTTGCCTGCGCTGCAACACGCCCTCGCCGGGCGACGAGCTTGACAGGCTGCCGGAGATAAAGTGCATCTGCGGCTTTCGCGTGTTCATCAAGAACAGGCCCCCCGTCGTCAAGACGATAAGGGCCGTCTAGCCGAGCTCGGCCTTTAGCGCGTCCCAGCAGGCGCGGCAGAGCTGGCCGGACACCTTCCACTTTGGCTTTGGGTTGTAGCGTATGATGCCCATCTTGCCGGCGCAGCGCGCGCACCGCGTGCGCCTTTTCTCGTGCTCGGAGTCCTGCCTGTCAAAGCACGCCTTGCAGAGTAGGCCGTCCATGTCCCACTTCCAGTGCGGCTCCCAGAGGTCCCTCATGCGCGTGACGGCCCCGCAGACGGCGCACGCCTGCTGCGTCATCGAGTCATAGTGCGCGCGCGTCTTCTCGACGTGGCACTCGCCGCAGAGGCGGCCGGACACGCCCCACTCGCGCTTTGGCCTGTGCGCGTGGGCCGTCTCCCTGCCGCAGACGGCGCACTTGACAGGCTTTTTTGAGAAAAGTCCCACTAGGGGGCACCCCGCGGCGCGGCCATTGCCGCGCGCGGCGCGCCCCTGGGGGTAAAAACGTTGGGGGGCCTAGTCGAGCATGGACTCGACGGCCTGTCCGGCGTCGGTCATGCCCCGCCTCTTGGCGTACTCGGTGATTATGCGGTGCTGGGCCTCGGTGAGGCAGACCGGCATGCTTCGCTCTGGCATTCGCGCGCGCGGGCGCGGGCGGGTATTAATATAACTTTGGGGCTGCCAGGCCCCCCGCGCCCCGCGCATCCTGGGATTTCGGGACTGCTATGCAAAGGCCGCGGCCTATGGGCTAGGCGCGCTGGCCTGCGCGTCGGGGGCCTCGGGGGGGCCGGCGCCGGCGGCGGCGGCGATGGCCGCGCCCTGCGCGTCGAGCCCCCAGAGCTCG
>RKSK01000059.1 GCA_007570915.1 Cenarchaeum sp. | reverse complement strand
CGCCAGCGTCCCGTTAGTGGCGGCGGCCTGCGCCATGCCCGACACGAGCTCCCCTATCCTGTACATCGTGTTGTGGTGCCTGCGGAACACGAGCGGGGACGGCGCCGAGGAGAGCGCGTCCCGGACGGCGCCGCGCACCGTCCTGTCGTTGCGGAGGGAGCGCCCGAAACGGCCGCGTCGTCTCGCCATGTCGGGGCCGCCCCGGGCGGCCCCAATAGATCTGTTTCGGTCCCGCCGCGGCCCAGGCAGCCCTCCCCCATTGGTCCGTTTCGGCCGGATCGTCTACTTCTGGGCTGACTGGCCGGCGTCGATACCCTTAAAGGGGCCCGGCCGCGCGGGGCGGCCTGTTGCCAAGAAACAGGCGCATAACGGTCGAGGAGATCGAGAGGATGACCCAGGAGGAGATTGACGAGCTTGTGAGGAACTTTGACACGACCAGGCCCATGTGCCCCTACGAGGAGGAGGACTGCGACCCGTGGACGACTGGCCCTGTGAAGCAGGTCTCCGAGTTCAAAATGTTCAAAGACTACCTGAGGGGCATGCTGCCCCGCCGGCGAGGCAAGGCCGATAACAAAGGGGGTCAATAGGGTGGCCCAGGGGGAGGTTGGCGAGCCTGCGGGGAACATTGGCACGGCCAGGCCCATGTGCCCCCACGGGGGCCGATCCATGGATGACGGGCCAGGCGGCCGCCGGCGTCGATACCCTTAAAGGGGCCCGGCCGCGCGAGGCGGCCTGTTGCCAAGAATCAGGCGCATAACGGTCGAGGAGGTCGAGAGGATGACCCAGGAGGAGATTGACGATTTTGTGAGGAACTTGGACTCGACCAAGCCCATGTGCCCCTACGAGGAGGAGGACTGCGACCCATGGACGACTGGCCCTGTGAAGCAGGTCTCCGAGTTCAAAATGTTCAAAGACTACCTGAGGGGCTTGCTTCCCCGCCGGCGAGGCAAGGCCGATAACAAAGGGGGTCAATAGGGTGGCCCAGGGGGAGGTTGGCGAGCCTGTGGGGAGCATTGGCACGGCCAGGCCCATGTGCCCCCACGAGGGGGAGGGCCGATCCATGGATGACGGGCCAGGCGGCGCGCATCCTGGCGCGCGTGCCCCAGGCCGCAGGGCGCCAGGAAGGGGCGTTCCGGGCGGGCTGGCGGTTCTTGTGATGCTGATGCAGGCCGGCCTTCAAGAGTACGACTGGGCCATAAGCGAGATCGTGGAGCGGGCAAAGTCCGCGCTGGGCGCATGCTCGATAGTGCTCAGCGTCCTGATTGCCGGAATTGCGGGGTTTGCGTGGATACTAAACTCGGGTGACGCCACGAGCGTCATGGCGCACCTAAGGGCGAGCCACGCAATAGTTCCGGTGGCCCTGCTGGGCTCGGCGGGGTTTATCGCCCTCGTATGGTCAGCGCACTTTTTGGTGGCGGCCCTCGGCATGGTCGGCGTTAAGAGCCCGTTTAGCGCGGGTTTGATCATGGCCAACGGGGTCATGGACAAGGGGCTTGTGCAAGTGTGGGCAGACACAAACGAGAATGCGGCGTACGAGAGCGCATGCAATGCGTACGCCGTAGCGCTGGAAAACAGAGAGGAAGCAATCGGCCACATTTCCCCAAAGGCGCTTCTCGGGCAGCGGCTGCTCCTAGTCGGGCTCGGCCTTACCGCGTCTGCGACCGTGACTACGCTTGTTAGCGTAAGCGTCGCAGTAGGCGCATAGGCGGCAGGCGGCGCCTGTCCGTGCGCAAGATCCAGATGGCAATTCCCGTGCCTGCCGCTGTCCACATCGCCGTGTCGCGCAGGCAAGCGCGGCCCTGCGCCAGGCATGCCCCACGGCGGCAGGAATGAAAACGCCAAGCGCGCAGGCCAGGGATGCAAGTCATGCATACATTTGCGTGGCGCCCCCGCGCGAGGCCGCTAGGCGCGCGGGGCGCGCCTGCGGGCAGGGGCCTTGCGCCGGCCCGCCCCGGGGGCGGCCTTGCGCGGCGCGGCGGGCTTGCGGGCAGGGGCCTTGCGCCGGCCCGCCCCGGGGGCGGCCTTGCGCGGCGCGGCGGGCTTGCGGGCAGGGGCCTTGCGCGGCGCGGCAGCCCTCCTGGCCGCGGGCTTGCCGGGCTTGCGCACCGCGGGCCTGCTGGCCTTGCGGGCCTTGCGCGCGCGCGTGGCCAGCCCCGCCTTTTGCGAGGCGAACGCGGCGGCATCCCCGACGAGCTTTCTCACGTCCCTCTCGCGCGCGGCCCTCTCGCGCGCGAGGCGCTCGCCGGTGGACTCTATGAGGCGGTTTATGCTCTTTTGGCGCTCCAGCGCGCCGGCCAGCGAGGCCGAGGCGCCGGCCAGGGCGTCCTGCGCGTCCCTCACGCCGCGCCCTATGGCACGCGCCGTGGGCGAGGACCTGCGCATCGCCTCGCGCTCGCGCTCGATGCTGCGCCTCGTTCGGCGCAGGGCCGCGTCGGCCTGCGCCCTCTTTCTCTCAATCTCGGCGGCGATGCGCACCAGCCTCCCCATCTTCGCCCCACCCGCGAGCGCGGGCCCGCTTAAGCGGGCATTATGACGATCTCTTGACACGCGTGTAAACAATGTTGGGCGCAGGCGGCCCCTAGTAGAGGCCGGCGGCCTCCTCCTTGAGCGACTCGGCGTCCGGGTGGCTTGCGGCGATGTGCTTGTAGAGGGCGAACTTTAGTATCTTGAGGGAGAGGAGCGCGCACTTTATGCGGACCGCCTGCAGGTGCTCGAGGCCCAGCTCGGCGAGGAGGTCGCCCTTTTGGATCGCGCGGACCTCGCCTATGGGCTTGCCCTTTGCGATCTCCGTGAGGACCGACGAGCACGCCATGCATATAGCGCACCCCTTGCCGCGGAACTTTATCTCCGAGAGCGTGTCGCCGTCGAACTTGAGGTCCATGTCGAGGCTGTCGCCGCAGAGCGGGTTGGAGTCGTGGTGCGTCACGTCGGGGTCGTCCAGGCTGCCAAAGTTGGCCGGGTTGCGCGAGTAGTCTATGATCATCTCGTGGTATATGTCCGTGCTAGCCAACCCTGAACGTCCTCGCCACCTTTTGGAGGGCCGCGACGAGCGCGTCGACGTCCTCGGCAGTGTTGTACACGTAAAAGCTCGCGCGCGACGTCGCCGGCACGCCGAGGCGCTCCATGAGAACCTGCGCGCAGTGGTGGCCCGAGCGCATCGCGACGCCCTCGCCGTCGACGATCTGCGCGACGTCGTGCGGGTGGACGTCGTGAAAGTTGAACGATATGACGCCGCCGCGCCTAGAGGGTTCGCGCGTGCCGTATATGCGCAGGCCGCGGACCGCCGAGAGGGACTCCATCGCGTGCCTCGTGAGCGCGTCCCCGTGCGCGCGCACGCGGGCCATGCCGATCCCCTCGAGGTAGCGTATCGCCTCGCCGAGGCCGATCGTCGCCGCTATGCCCGGCGTGCCGGCCTCGAACTTGTAGGGCACGTCGTTCCACGTCGACTCCTGCCTGTGGACCTCGCGTATCATGTCGCCGCCGCCATGGAACGGATCCATGGACTCGAGCGTCTCGCGGCGCGCCCAGAGCGCGCCGATGCCCGTGGGCCCGAGCATCTTGTGGCCCGAAAAGGCGAAAAAGTCGCACCCCAGCGACGCGACGTCGACGGGCATGTGCGGGACCGCCTGCGCGGCGTCGACGAGCGTCATCGCGCCGGCGGCGCGGCACATCGATATGATTTTCCTGGCGTCAGATATGGTCCCGAGCACGTTGGAGACGAGGCTGAACGCGACGAGCCTCACCGTGCCCGTGGCCAGGTGGCGCTCGAGGTCGGCGAGGACCAGCTCGCCATTGTCGTCAATGTTGACGTACTCTAGCCCCGCGCCGCGCTCGCGCGCGAGCAGCTGCCAGGGGACGATGTTGCTGTGGTGCTCGTACTCGGTCGTCACGACGGTCTCGCCGGCGCCGACGTTCCCGCGGCCCCACGAGTGAGCGACGAGGTTTATCGCCTCCGTCGTCCCGCGCACAAAGACGATCTCGCGCGCGTCTGGCGCGCCGATAAACCTCGCGACGTCGGCGCGCACGCCCTCGTAGGCGGCCGTGGCCTCCCTCCGTCTATCTTCGCGGGGTAGACGCCGAGGGGCCGCTCGGCCGGCGGGTTTAGCGGCACGCCGCCGCGCAGCTCGAACACCGAGAGGTGCAGCGGGCAGCGCACGCCGGCGCTGCCGTCAGGGCCGGCCCCGGGCGCGACAAAGCCGCCGGCGAGGTCCGCGTCGGCATGCGTGCATGTCGCGTCTGCCGCATAGACGCGGCCGCCCTCGCGCAGTATGAGCATGCGGCGGCCCGCGCACGTGACGGCCCTGAGCTCGCCGTCGGCGGCCTCGGCCTCCGCGCATGCCCTCGTCCATGAAGCCACCCCCCGCATCACCTGTACTTGTAGTGCTGCTCTATCTCGGCGTTCTCGTTGTAGCGCGTCTCCTCTACCTCGATGAACTTGCGCAGCTCCTCGTCGCTGTTTATCCTGAGCTCGCGGCCGTCCCACTTTGACTCGACTAGCGAGGCGATCCACGCGCGGACCTCGTAGGACATCTTGCGCGAGAGCGGCTCGAGGAAGCCCTCGACTATGGTCCTCTCGGCCTCGGCGCGGCTCATGCACCGCGCCTGCAGGTAAAAGAGCTGCTCCTCGTCTATCTGCGCGACTGACGCCGAGTGCGTCGCCTTGACGTCGTTTGTGGCGATCTCGAGGCCGGGTATCGCGTCGGACTTGGCGTCCGGGTCGAGCAGTATCGAGCGGCCCGACAGGTACGAGCTCGACTTTGAGGCCCCCTCGCGTATGCGTATCATGCCCTTGAAGAGGGACCGCGACTTGCCGCGCAGGATTGACTTTTCTGTCACGCGGCCCTCCGTCGATGGCGCGTCGTGGTTGATGCACGCCTGTATGTCAAAGGACTGCTCGCCGCTGCCAAAGGCGACCTCCGAGTCCGTGACCGACGCGCCCTGGCCGACGAGGTCATAGTCTATGCGGTACCGCGAGAGGGCAGCGCCGAACAGGCCAAGGTACCAGTTTGTCGCCGCGTCGCGCGCGACGCGCGCGCGCCGCGTCGAAAAGTTGAGCGCGCCCTCGCCCATCATCTGCAGCGTCGTCACGTCGAGGCGCGCGCCGGCGCCGACCTCCGAGGTCAGGAGCTCCATGTGGGCCTGCCCGTCGGCGCCCGCCGGCGAGTAGAGCTCCTGGACGACTGACGCCCTGCTAGACTCGCCGGCGATGATGACGTTGCGCGCGATCGACGACGAGCCGCCCTCGGGCAGGCACGAGACGAGGTGTATCGGGCCGGCCACGTCGGCGCCGGCCGGCACGTGGACCACGACGCCCGAGTCAAAGGCCGCCGTGTTGAGGGCCGTGAAGCGGTCCTCGGCGTGGTCGACTGACTCGAGGGCCGGCGGCTCGCCGCGCGAGGAAGAGACGCCCTCGACGTGCTCCTGCCCGACGGCCGAGAGCGCAAGCCTTGCCAACTAGAGGCCCGCCCCCTGTCGCGGCGCGGGCACGGCCTATCCCACCGACCCGTCCATCTCGAGCTTTATGAGCCGGTTGAGCTCGACGGCGTACTCCATCGGCAGCTCCTTTGTGAACGGCTCCATGAACCCGTTTACGATGAGCGAGAGGGCCTCCTCCTCGGTGAAGCCGCGCGTCATCAGGTAGAATATCTGCTCGTCGCCTATCTTGCCGACCGTCGCCTCGTGCGTTATCGTCGCGTCCTCCTGGTCTATCTCCATGTAGGGGTACGTGTCGGTCCTTGACGTGTCGTCAAGCAGCAGCGCGTCGCAGCGGACCGTCGACTTGACGCCCGTGGACCCCTTGGCGACCTTGAGGAGGCCCCTGTACGTGGAGCGGCCGTCGAGGCGGCTGACCGACTTTGACGTTATCTTTGAGGTCGTCTCGGGGGCGAGGTGGACCATCTTTGCTCCCGTGTCCTGGTGCTGGCCCTTGCCGGCGAACGCGATCGAGAGCGTCTCGCCGTAGGCGCGCCGGCCCATGAGGTATATGCCGGGGTACTTCATCGTGATCTTGCTGCCGATGTTGCCGTCGATCCACTCGACCGTGGCCCCCTCGTAGGCGTACGCGCGCTTTGTGACGAGGTTGTAGACGTCGCTGCTCCAGTTCTGGATCGTCGTGTAGCGCAGCTTGGCCCCCTTGAGCGCGACGAGCTCGACTACGGCCGAGTGGAGCGACTCGGACGAGTAGACGGGGGCCGTGCAGCCCTCGATGTAGTGGACCTCGGCGCCCTCGTCGGCTATGATGAGCGTGCGCTCGAACTGGCCAATGTTCTCGGCGTTGATCCTAAAGTAGGCCTGCAGGGGCATCTCGACCTTGACGCCGGGGGGCACGTAGATGAACGAGCCCCCGCTCCAGACGGCGCTGTTTAGCGCGGCAAACTTGTTGTCCTCGGGCGGGATTATCTTGCCAAAGTACTTTTTGAGGAGCTCGGGCTGCTCCTTGAGGGCCGAGTCCGTGTCGAGGAACATTACGCCCTGCTTTGCGATGTCCTCGCGCAGGCTGTGGTAGACGACCTCGGACTCGTACTGCGCGCCCACGCCGGCGAGGAACTTTTTCTCGGCCTCTGGTATCCCCAGCTTGTCAAACGTGCTCTTTATGTCGTCGGGGACGTCGTCCCAGCTCTTCTCGGCCTTGTCCGAGGCCTTGGCGTAATAGTAGATGTTCTGGAAGTCGATCGTGCTCAGGTCGGCCCCCCACGTGGGCATCGGGCGCCTCATGAACGCCTCGTACGAGCGGAGGCGAAAGTCGAGCATCCACTGCGGCTCGCCCTTCATCTTGCTTATGCTGGTCACGACGTCCTTTGAGAGGCCCTTCTTGCTCAGGTGGACATAGAGGTCCGTCGAGTCCTTAAAGTCGTACTTTGAGTAGTCCATCTCGAGGGGCTCTGTCGCCATCGGGGCTCCGCGCGCCCCCGTTGCTATAAAAAGATAGGGAAAGATAGGCGAGGCTAACCACTTGGCGCGGATCCCAGGAGGCCGCTCCACGGCCGCGGGGCCCGGCGCGCGGCCTAGGCGGCGCGGCGCGATCGCAGGGCGCCCGCGGCGGCCTCCAGGGCCCCGCCGACGGTGTGCACGCGCGCCGTCTCGTGGGCCAGGCCCGCGCGGGCCAGCTCGAGGGACGTGAACGGGCCGATCGCCACGCGCGGGCCGGCCGGCGGGCCGGCGATCGCGACAAAGGCGCGGACCGAGGAGGCGCTCGTGAATATGACGGCCGGGGCGCGGCCCGCCGCGGCGAGGCGCCTGTACCCCTCCCAGTCGCCGCCGGCCCCGTCGGGCTCGACGTCGTACATTGTCGTCTCGGTCACGGACATGCCGACCTTTTCGAGGAGGAGGCGCAAAAAGTCCCCCGAGGCGGCGCTTCGCGGCATTGCCGCGCGCCGGCCCGCGGCGCGCAGCGACGTGAAGAGCTCGCCGAGGCCGACGGACGAGTGGACGTCCGGCACGTGCGCGACGCGGATGCGCTCGGCCTCGACGGCCTCGCGCGTCCTGGGCCCTATGGCGACGACTGACGTGCCCATGACGGCCTCGCGCAGCTCGCCGTGGATCGAGGCCTCGCGCGCGGCGCCAAAGAGCGACGAGACCGCGCGCGAGCTCAAAAACACCGCATAGTCCGGCGAGTCGCGCCGGATCGCCCCAAGGAACTCGGCGGCCGCGGCCGGCCCGCGCGCGACGAGGCGGATCGTCGGGAGGGCCAGCGGCACGCCGCCCATCGCGCGCACGCTCGCGCAAAACCCCTCCGCGTCGGCCGGCGCGCGCGTTATGGCGACGGCCGCCCCG
>RKSK01000195.1 GCA_007570915.1 Cenarchaeum sp. | reverse complement strand
ACCCCGGCTCTGGCCACATGAGGATAATAGTCCAGATAGACGGGGACAAGATCGTCGCGTGCGACCCCGACCCCGGCTATGTCCACCGCGGCGAGGAAAAGATGGCCGAGTACCGCAACTATGTCCAGAACATCCCGCACCTGGAGAGGCCCGTCATACACGACTCTTGCAACATACTCTACCCCTACTGCCTGGCGACCGAGGAGATACTCGGGATCGAGGTCCCCGAGCGCGCAAAGTACGTGCGCGTCATCGCCGCCGAGCTCAACCGCTGCGTCTACACGCTCTACTGGCTCGCCATATACGGCATATTCCTGGGCCACTCTACGATGTTCATGTGGCCCACGGGGGACCGCGAGCTCCTAATAGACCTGCTCGAAAAGATGACCGGCGCGCGCGTGACGCACGCCTACCTTGTCCCCGGCGGCGTGCGCAACGACGTGCCTGCAAACTTTGAGGACGTCTGCCTGCGGCAGGTCGACTACTTTGAGAAGCGCATACGCGAGTACGCCGGCATATTCTACGACAACCCCATACTCATATCTAGGACGCGCGACGCCGGCACGCTCTCGAGGCATGACGCCGTGGCCCTGGGCACGACTGGCTCGGTCCTGCGCGCGAGCGGCGTGGACTATGACGTGCGCAAAAAGGAGCCCTATGACTGCTATGACTCGCTCGACTTTGAGACGAGCGTGATGCGCGAGGGAGACGCGTACGCGCGCTCGCGCGTGCCGTGGCTTGACATGATGCAGAGCTGCCGGATCATACGCGACGCGCTCGCCAAGATGCCAAAGTCAGGCTCTGTCCGCGTCAAGCTAAAGCCAAACCCCAAGGGCCCCGAGATGGTCTCGTACAAGAGGGTAGAGTCTGGCAGGGGGGCGCTGGGCTGCTATGTCGTCTCTGACGGCAAGCCCGAGCCCTACCGCGTAAAGATGAGCGTTGGGTCGTTTCGCAACCTCATCGCGCTGCCCTACCTGCTGCGCGGCGAAAAGCTCGGCAACATGCCCGCCGTGTACTGGAGCCTGAACTACTGGCCCGTGGAGGCTGACCGCTAGTGTCCGTCATCGCGCCGCGCTTCAAGTTTAGCGAGTTCGTCAAGGCGATAATAGAGAACGCGTTCTGGATAATCGTGGTGACCACGCTAGTGGGGCTCCCGCTGGCTATGATTGTCCTCTTTTACGTCGACCTGCCCGTCATAGACGGCGCGCTCGTCACGCCATTCCTCGCGCTCACGTGGCTCTCGCACCCCGAGCTCGCGCTGCCGCTACTAAAGTCGTTTCTCACGTCCGACGCGTTTCGCATACTCGCGTTTCCGGGCTTTGGCTTTGCGGCGCTCGTCGCGGCCGGCACGATATTCGTAGAGCGCAAGATGCTCGCAAAGCTGCAGCTGCGCGTGGGCCCGTTCTACTGCGGCAAGATAGAGGGCATACTGCAGCTCGCCGGAGACGGCCTCAAGCTCATATCAAAGGAGATAATCATACCGGCCAAGGCCGACAAGCCGCTCTTTATCGTCGCGCCGCTGCTCTTTGTCGGGGCCGCCGCGGCGTTCGTCGCGCTCATACCGGTCGCGCCCGGCTGGGTCGTCGCCGACGTCGACGTGGGCCTGCTGGCCGTCTTTGCCGTGATCGGCTTCTTTCCCATAATCACGGTCCTCTCGGCGTGGTCGGCCAACTCAAAGTTCCCCTTTATCGGCGGCATACGCGCGCTCTACCAGATGGTGTCATTCGAGATACCGCTCATACTCTCGTGCCTCGGCGTCGTCCTCCTCACGGGCACGCTAAACCTCACCGAGATAGCGCAGAGCCAGGCCGTCATACCGTGGATCGTCCTCATGCCCATAGGCGCGATCGTCTTCTTCATATGCATGCTCGCCGAGCTCGAGCGCATACCCTTTGACCTCCCCGAGGCCGAGAGCGAGATAGTCGCCGGGTGGCTCACCGAGTTCTCCGGCATGATGTACGGGCTGGTCCAGCTCGGCTCGTACGTCAAGCTCTACGCGTTCTCGGCGCTCTTTGTCGTGCTGTTCCTCGGCGGCTGGAGCGGCCCGGCGTTCTGGCCCCCGCTCGAGGAGTCGCTCCTAGAGTCGGGTCAGGAGCTCGGGCCCATCAGGCTGCAGCTCCCGGGCCTGCCGCTCTTCTCGCAGGAGTTCTTTAGCGCCGTGATATGGTTTGTCCTCAAGACGGCCGCCGTGATATTCTTTGTCCTGCTGCCGCGCGGCGTGTTCCCGAGGATAAGGATAGACATGCTGCTGCGCATCGGGTGGTACAAGCTGATCGCGCTGGCGTTTGTCAACATATTCGTCGCGCTGGGCCTCGTCTACGCCGGCGTCGTCGGGCCGGGGGGGATTTTCTGATGGGCACCGCGGCGGGGATCATACGCGCGCTCAACTCTGGCGCCAAGCACCTCGCGGTCAAGCGCTTCACGCTGCGCTACCCGGAGGAGAAGCTAAAGTTCGTCGGCGACGGGTACCAGTTTGACCCGGTCTCGGGCTCGGGCATAGCGGGCTACAAGGGCCGCCACATGCTCTTTCACGACAAGTGCACGGGGTGCCAGCTCTGCTCGATCGCCTGCGAGGGGATCGCCGAGGCCATATCGATGGTAAAGGTCGCCGAGGAGTGGAAGCACAACAAAAAGTCGATAATGCCGCAGATAGACTATGGCAAGTGCGTCTTTTGCGGCCTGTGCGTCGACGCGTGCCCGTTCTATGCGCTCTACATGACCAACGACTATGAGCTCTCGTCGTTCACAAAGGAGGGCCTCATATACACTCCGCCGCAGCTTGCCGTCAAGCCGAGCGTGGCGCAGGACTCCGAGATCGTCATCGGGGAGAGGGGTGCGACGCATGGCTGACCCCGCCTTCCTCGCGCTCTCGGTCCTCACCATAGTCTCGGCGATCGCCGCCCTCGAGCTGCGCTCGCTCGTCTACGGCGCGATCGCGCTCATGGGGACGCTCGGCGGGATCGCCGGGTTCTTCCTCCTGCTAGACTCGCCGTTCGTCGCGATGTTCCAGATCGCCGTCTATGTCGGGTCGATCGCGGTCCTCATACTCTTCACGGTCATGCTCGTGCGCCGCGAGCTCATATTCACAAAGGTCGAGGACCCGCGCAGGCGCCTCGCCGGCGTGGGCCTCATGCTAGTCGCGATGGCCTCGCTGGGGGCAATCGTGGTCCACTCGGGGATATCGGGGATCACGACCGAGGAGCCCGCGGTGGACTTTAGGGCGATAGGGGCCGACTTTCTGGTCCGCTACTGGCCCGCGCTCATACTCATGGGCCTTGTGCTCTCTGGCGCCGTCACCGGCGCGATGGTGCTGGCAAGGAGGGAGGACACGGAGGATGACCAACGAGCTAGTTGACTTTACGCTCGTCTCCGTCGCGCTCCTGTGCGTCGGGATATACGGCCTGGCCGTCAAGCGCAACGCGCTGCGCATGCTCTTTGCCGTGGAGATTGTCATAAACGCCGCAAACCTAAACCTCGTCGCCTTTGCGCGATTTGTGCCCGACAGCGGGGGCCAGACGCTTGCGCTCTTTTCGATAGCCGTCGCCGCCGCCGAGGTCGCAGTCGGCCTGGCCCTCATAATCGTCGCGTACAGGATGTACCGCGACATTGACGTCGCCAAGTTCGGGACGCTGAGGGGATAAAAAGATGGACCACATGCTACTCCAGGCGGTCTTTATCCCGCTCTTGCTCTCCCCCGTCGCGTACGTCGTCGGGAGGCGCCACGGCATGGCCGCCGTGACGTGGTTCTCGCTTGCCGTGCTCGCCTACTGCACGGCCCTCGTCGCGCTCGCCGCGCTTGACGGGGGGGCCGAGGAGCGCCACGCGTGGACGGGGATGTTTGGCGAGTTTGGCCTCGCGCTCGACGGCCTCGCCTCGCCGTTTGCCATAATGATATACGCGCTGTCTGCGATCCTCGCCGTCTACTCGAGGCCCTACATGGAGCACAAGTTCGCCGAGCAGTACAGGGAGGCCCACGGCGAGGGGGGGAGCGCAGTCGCCCTTGCCGAGTATGTCAGGGCAAAGTCGGGCACGTACCACGCGCTCTACCTCGTCTTTGCCATGGGGATGCTCGGGACCGTCCTTGCGACCAACCTCATACAGTTCTACGTGTTCTTTGAGGTCATGCTCATACCGGGCTTTTTCCTCATAGCGTTCTGGGGCGACGGGCCGAGGCGCAAGATTGCGCTGATGTTCTTTTTCTGGACCCACGTCGGCGCCGTGGTCCTGCTCCTCGGGTTCCTCGCCGTCGGCCTCTCGGCCGGCACGTTTGACTTTGCGGGGATTGCCGCGGCGGCCATAGACCCGGACATCGTCCTCGTCGCCGCCGTCGCCATCGCGATTGGCCTGGGGGTCAAGCTCGCCGCGTTCATGTTCCACATATGGCTGCCGTGGGTCCACGGCGCGGCCCCCACGCCGATAAGCGCGCTCCTCTCGCCGGTGATGATCGGCATTGGCGCGTACGGCATGTTTAGGCTCATCATGGAGCTCCTGCCGGCGGCGTTCTCGGAGCTGTCGGTGTGGTTCCACGTGTGGGGCCTCGTCACGATGATATACGGCGGCGCGATGGCCCTCATGCAGGACGACCTAAAGCGCCTCCTCGCGTACTCTAGCATCAGCCAGATGGGCTACCTCCTCTTTGGCCTGGGCTCGCAGTCCGTCCTGGGCCTGGCCGGCGCGGAGATGATGTACGTGACGCACGCGCTCGGCAAGGGCATCCTCTTCATGATGGCCGGCGTCATCATAGTCAGGGTCGGCACGCGCAGCATATCGCGCCTCGGCGGCCTCGCCGGCCGCATGCCGATAACGGCGACGTGCGCCGTCATCGGCGCGCTCACGATCGCCGGCGTGCCGCCGACGAGCGGGTTTATGGGCGAGTGGCTCCTCTTTTACGGCGCGCTCGAGACGGCCGTCGAGGAGGGCAGCACGCTGCGCTACGTCACGTTTGGCCTCGGCCTCGTCGCCACGGCCCTCACAATGTCGTACATGCTCTGGATGATAAAGCGCGTCTTTTTCGGCAAGATGCCCGAGGGCCTGGCCGGCACGCGCGAGGCGGGGTGGCACATGCTCGCGCCCATGATGGCCCTTGCGGGGTTTACCGTGGTCCTCGGGATATACCCGGACATATTCCTGGGCCAGATCGTCCCGTACATGTCCGGAATCGCCGGCGCCGGCGAGCTCGGGCCGGGGACGGCGGCGGCGCTAGCCGGCGCGGGCGCGGCGGCCGCGCCGGGGGGAGGGGCCTAGATGGCCGAGCATGAAGGCCTCCTGGCCGCCGCGGCGTGGCTCGTCTGGATCGTCCCGTTTGCCGCGGCCCTCACAATGCCGGCCCTCAAGAGGTGGCAGGGCAGGGTCCCGGGCTGGGCGGCGATCGCCGGCGCGGCGGCTAGCGCGCTGCTCGCCGCGTCGCTGCTGCCCGGCGCGCTCGCAGGCGGCGAGGTCCACGCGCAGACGTCCTGGATAGCCGCAGTCGGCCTCGAGGCCGGCGTGCTCGCCGACCCGCTCGCCGTGATAATGTCCAACGTCGTGGCGTGGATATCGCTGCTCATTGTCATATACGCGACGGGCTACATGAGGGGCGACCCCCACATCGTGAGGTTTTGGTTTTGGATCATGTTCTTTGTGGGCTCTATGCAGCTCATCGTGCTCTCGGACAACCTCCTGCAGATGTTCTTTGGGTGGGAGGGCGTCGGCCTCGCGTCGTACGCGCTGATCGGGTTTTGGTACCGCGACAAGAAAAAGGACCACGTCGGGACAGAGGGCCGCACGGTCCTGGGCATGCTCGACTATTACGCGCCGACGCACGCGGGCATGAAGGCGTTCATAATGACAAAGATCGGCGACGTCATGATGCTCGCCGGAATGTTCCTCATATTCGCCTATGCCGGCACGTTTGGGTTTCGCGAGCTCGTCGGCGACACGGCATGGGCCGAGGCGATGGGCGCGCAGGGCCTCCTCGTGCCGGCACTCGTGCTGCTCTTTGGCGGCGCGATAGGCAAGTCCGCGCAGTTTCCGCTAAACGAGTGGCTCCTGGAGGCCATGACAGGCCCGACTGCCGTCTCGGCGCTCATACACGCCGCGACGATGGTAAAGGCCGGCGTCTTTCTCGTCGCGCGCCTGGGCCCCATAGCGTTTGCGCTGGGCGCCTCGGGCCTCCTCGCCGACCAGTTCTTTGAGGTCGTCGCGTGGGTGGGCGCGATCACGGCGCTCCTCCTCGCGTCGCAGGGAATGGTAAACCCCGAGATCAAAAAGGTCCTCGCGTACTCGACGGGCTCGCAGATCGGCTACATGATGATGGCCTTTGGCGTCGCGGGCCTTTCCGAGCAGTTTGTCGACGGGTACACGGCCGGCTTTTACCACCTCATATCCCACGCCATGTTCAAGGCGTCGCTCTTCATGGCCGCCGGCTCGCTCCTCCACGTCGTCGGCTCGCGCTTCATGACGGACATGGGCGGCCTGCGCCGCCACATGCGCAAGACGTACGCCTTTGTCTGGGCAGCGGGCCTCGCGCTCATGGGCGCGCCGTTCATAACGACGGGGTTCTGGAGCAAGGACGCCATATTCGCCTCCGTCTTCGAGTCCGGCTCGGAGTGGGCCATGCCGATATTCGCGATCGCCGTCGTGACTGCCGTGATCACGGCGTTCTACACGACGCGCATGATAGGCATGGTCTTCTTTGGGCCCAAGAGCGAGCACGTCAGGAAACTAGAGTCCGAAGGGCACGGGATCCACGAGGCCCCGCTGTCCATGTGGGTCCCGTACGGCGTCCTGGCCGCCGTCACGATCGCCATCGGCGTCATGGGCCTGGCCTTTGAGGAGTCGCTCCACCACCTGTTCGGCGGGTACCTCGAGGAGTCCTTTGGCATACACTCGCCGCACGGGGAGGGGGAGCACCCCGCGCTGCCCGCGCCGCTCTCGGGCCTAAACCCCGTGGCCCTCGGCGCGTCGCTGGCGGCGTTTGGCGTGGGCATAGGCCTGGGGTACGCGTTCTACGTGGGGCGCTGGATCGACCCCGCGCGCTTTGTTGCGTCAAACCCCGTCTTTCGCGGGATGCACGCCGTCCTGCTCAGCCGCTGGTACATCAACGCGGCGATATACTGGTGCTTTGTCGTCTCGCCGCTGTGGCTTGCGCGAGGCGTGTTTAGGTACTTTGAGAGGACCGCGATCGACGCGGGGATGAACACGGGCCTCGAGAGGGCCGTAGGCTGGGCCGCGCGCGTGGTGCAGGGCGCGCAGACGGGGATCACACAGTCATACCTGTACGTATTTGGGGCGGGGCTGCTCCTTGTGGCCCTGATGCTGCTGATGTAGGTGATATGCGACGGTAGACATACTCTCCTCCCCGATTGTGGTAACGGCGATCCTCGGCGCCGTCGGCGTCGCGCTGCCCGTCATCAACGTGCTGCGGCGCGAGTCCGGCTCCAACATGTTCTATGCGGCGATCGCGCTAGGCGCGCTGGCCGCGGCGATATCGTACGTCGTCTCGCAGGTCGCCATGGGCACGGTCGCCGCCTCGCAGGTCTTAAGCGGCGACGTCGTCGCCGACGACCTCCTCGGGGCGTTCTTTGCCATCGCCATGCTCATAGTCGCCGTGTTCACGACGGTGAGCTCGTTTGCGTACATGCGCGAGAGGCGCTACCCCGCAGTCTACTATTCGCTCATACTGCTCTCGGCCGTCGGCATGGTAATGGTCGCCTACGCCAACGACCTCGTCGTGCTCTTTGTCGCCTGGGAGCTGATGAGCATCCCGACGTACGTGCTGGCCGGATTTAACAAGCGCGACCCGTCCTCCAACGAGGCGGCGATAAAGTACTTTATGTTCGGCGCGCTCGCCTCGGCCCTCATCGTCTATGCGATCTCGCTGGCGTACGGCCTCACGGGCACGACGGACATCGCCGGCGTCGTCGCCGGCATGGCGGCCCTTGACGCCTCGCTGGTCCCGCTCGCGCTGCTCGCCGGCGCGCTGTTCGTGGCCGGCTTTGGCTTCAAGATGGGGCTCGTGCCGTTCCACATGTGGCTGCCGGACGCCTACGAGGGCTCGCCGCCGCCCGTGACTGCCCTCCTCGCGGCGGGGACAAAAAAGGCCGGCTTTGCGGCGGCGGTCCGCGTCGTCGTGATAGGCATGGCGGCCCTGAGCGTGGACTGGGCACTCGCGCTGGCGATAATCGCCGTGATGACCATGACGGTCGGCAACGTCGCGGCCGTCATGCAAAAGAGCCTCTCGAGGATGCTCGCCTACTCTAGCATAGGCCACGCTGGCTACATACTCATCGGCCTGGCGGTCGCGCCCTACTCGGCGACGGCCCTGCCCGGCTCGCTCCTCCACGTGCTAAACCACGCCGTCATGAAGGGCGTCGCCTTTGTCGCCATAGTCGGCACGGTCACGGCCCTGGCCACGGCGCACATCGACAGGCTGCGCGGCCTGGGCAGGCGCATGCCAATAACGGCCGTCGGCATCACGGTCTCGCTCCTGGCCCTCGCCGGCGTGCCGCCCCTCAACGGGTTTTGGAGCAAGCTCGTGCTGTTTGGCGCGGCGATCGACGCCGGCGCGGCCGCCCCGTGGGCGCCGTGGCTTGCGATCGCCGGCGTCCTCAACAGCGCGCTCTCGCTTGCCTACTATGGGTGGGTCATCCGCAAGATGTACTTTGAGGACTCTGGCGGCGAGCGCGTGCGCGAGCCGCGCGCGATCATCGCAGTCGTCGCGTTCTCGGTCGGGTTTATGGTCGCCTTTGGCGTGTACCCAGAGCCGCTCATACAGCTTGCCCAGTCGGCGGCCCCTGCGTCCCTCATGCCTTGAGGGCCGTAAATTCTACCAGGCCGAGCAGGCCGTCCCTCGCGCCGCCGGCCGGCAGCCCCGCCAGGGCCGAGCGCGCCGCGTCGGCGTGCGAGGAGAGGAGGCGCTCCATGCGGTCAAAGGCCCCGCGCGGGTCGGACTCTTGCCTTATGAGCGCGTTGAAGACCTTGTCCTCGTTGTTCCAGTCGGCGAGGTCGTCGCGTACCTGGTACGCGATCCCCACGCTGCGCCCGTACTCGGTTAGCGCCGCGACGTGGCCCTCGCCCGCGCCGGCGACGATGCCGCCAATGCGCGCGGCGGCCTCAAAGGCCGTCGCCGTCTTGTACCTCACCACGCGCACATAGTCGTCAAACGTTATGCCTGCGGCCGAGGCGAGCCTGCCCTCGAGGACCTCGCCCTCGCTCATCAGCATCGCCGTCGTGGCCAGGTCGCGCGTGACGCGCGCGCTGCCGATCTTTGAGGACAAGTTGAGTATCATGCCCAGGACAAAGTCGCCGGTGAGTATGGCCGTGTTGTAGCCGTACCTTATGTGAAAGGGGTCAAGCGACCTGCGCTGCGTCTCGTTGTCGATTATGTCGTCGTGTATGACAGACTGCGTGTGCAAGAACTC
>RKSK01000213.1 GCA_007570915.1 Cenarchaeum sp. | reverse complement strand
CGCGCATGCCGCGCGCGGCCTGGCGGGCACGGGAGGGCTCTGCCCCGCCCGGAGGCCCTGCGGCCCGCCTGCGATCTGGGGCCGCGCACCCGCCCCGCCGGCGCCAGCCCGGCCGCTTTGGGGCCCGGCGGGGGGCCGGGGGGCCAAAAGTGTTAAAATAGGCCCGCCCCCGCGCCGCCCCGCAGGCATGACGACCAAAAAGCCCTCGGGCCGGTCCCACGGGTTTCGCCACAAGTCGCGCTCGATCATGACCAAGAGGTCAAACAGGGGCGTCTCGTTCCTCCTCCGCGAGTACAGCGTGGGCCAGCGGGCGCTGGTCATCATCGACCCCTCGCAGCACAAGGGCCTGCCGCACCGCCGCTACCACGGCAAGGTCGGCGTCGTGCGCGACGTCGGGAGGCGCGCGCTCACGCTCGACGTCAAGCTCGGAAACAAGTCAAAGACGCTCATTGCGAGGCTCGACCACGTAAAGCCGTTTGGGGTGCAGTGAGTTGGAGGAGGTCAGCAAAAAGCAGCCGATCACGCTCGCCGAGGTCAAGGAGATGCTCGACAAGTCCGACCCCGACTCGATGGACCAGATACAGAGCTGGACGCGCGACTATGCGGCAAAGTTTGTCACGACCGAGGCCGACAAGGCCAGGAAGATGAGGCAGCGCATGGTCAAGGAGTGCGGCCTGACCGAGGAGGAGGCCGTCGAGATCATCAATATACTCCCGACGTCAATGGCCGAGCTGCGCTCGTTCACGTTTGGCTGGAAAAAGCTCATACTCACCGAGACGCTTGAAAAGATAATCTCCATAATAAAGGAGAACGCCTGAGCGGGTAGAGTGGAGTTGTCCGCCCCCGCGCCAAAAAAGTACGAGGACACCGTGCGCGTGCTCGACTTTCGCACAAGGCAGAGGTCCACGACGGTCCGCGGCAAGAGGGGCATCATACTGACGACGATAGGCGAGACAAAGTTCACGCTCCTCGAGGTCCTCGGCGTCGAGGGCACGACCTTTGAGGTCGGCGAGAGGATCGACGTGAGCAGGGAGAACCGCTCAAAGGTCTCCTCGGTCCTCGGCAAGCTAGAGTACGAGCGCATACCTAGCAGCGCGCGCGACGAGATACCCGACATTGTGCGCGAGATAGTCGAGGACAGCGAGGAGCGCTTTGTAGCGTACATCAACAGGGCCGAGCCGCTCACGCCTCGCACGCACGCCCTCGAGATAATCCCCGGCGTGGGGAGGCGCCTCCTCAAGGTCATAGTCGACGAGCGCGCAAAGAGCCCGTTCACGAGCTATGCCGACGTAGAGGAGCGCACGGGCCTCAAGGATCCCGTCATGCGGATCGTGCAGCGCATCATCGACGAGATCACCGGCGTGACGCGCATGAACATATTCGTCAAGCGATGACGCCGAGCAGGCGCGTGGGGGCCGGCCAGCACTTTTTGGCGTCGGCAGGGGCCGCCGCGCGCGTCGTGGGGGCCGCGCGCATAGGCGCCGGCGACACGGTCTACGAGGCCGGCACGGGCACGGGGGCCCTCGTGCCCCTGCTGTGCGCGGCGGCATCGCGCGTCATATCGGTAGAGTCAGACGCGCGCCTCCACGCCGAGGCGCTCGACCGCCTCGGCGGCCTGCCCGGCCTGGAGCTGCGCCGCGCCGACGCGTTCTCGGCTGACGAGGAGTTTGACGTGTTTGTCTCCAGCCTGCCCTACTCGCAGAGCCGCCGCGCCTTTGAGTGGATGGCGCGCCAGGCCTTTGGCCGCGGCGCCGTGATCGTGCAGCGCGAGTTTGCCGAAAAGGTCATGGCCGCCGGCCCGCGCGGCCGCCGCGCGATCGGCGTCGTCACCGAGGCGGCCTTTGAGGTCGAGCGCGTCTCCGGCGTGGGCCGCGAGAGCTTTGTGCCGCCGCCGCGCGTCGACTCTGTCATACTCTCGCTGCGCCGCCGCGCGACGCTCGAGCGCCAGACCATAGCCGCGATAAACTCGCTCTTTTCGCACAGGAGAAAGACGCTGCGCAGCGCGCTGCGCCTGCTCGGCGCCGGCGGCGGCGGCGGCGAGCGAGTCGGCGAGCTCGGCGTGGGGGAGATTGTCAGTATTGCGCGGTCCATCGCGCGATGAGCGCGAGTATGCGCGCGCCGAGGACACGTTCCTGCTCGAGGACGGCATCGCGGGCCTCTCGGGCCGCGCGGCCCTCGACATTGGGACCGGCTCGGGCTACCTGGCCAGGGCGCTCGAGCGCTCCTTTGGGCTCGTCGTGGCGACTGACATCAACCTCGCCGCGCTGAGAGCGCAGACGTTCAGGGCGAAAAACCGCGTCTGCTGCGACGGGGCCGGCGCGCTGCGCGGCGCGTTTGACCTTGTCATATGCAACATGCCCTACGTCGCGTCCGGCCCGGTCGAGGTCTACGCGACTGACGGGGGCCGCGGCGGCGTCGAGGTGCCCCTGCGGATAATGCGCTCGGCGATCCCGCGCGTGGCGCGAGGCGGGCGGTTTTTGTTCGTCACGTCGTCGCTCTCGCGCCCCGACGAGCTCGAGGCCCTGGCCAGGTCGATGGGGATGTCGACGAGGGTCGTGTCGTCCCGGAAAATGTTCTTTGAGAGCCTCCTGCTCATGGAGGCGTCGCGCGCCTAGGTCAGCGGCGCAGCGACGCCCGCGCCGCGGAGGCTATCGCGCCGGCCATCTGCGACGTGCTCGCCGAGCCGCCAATGTCGGCAGTCACGGACCTGCCCTCGTTGATGACGAGCGAGGTCGCCCCCCTTATCGCCCCGCCGATGTCTGCCTCGCCGGCGTGCTCGGCCATCCACGCGCCCGAGAGGATGGTCGCCGCGGGGTTTGCCCTCCCCTGCCCCGCGATGTCCGGCGCCGAGCCGTGGGCCGCCTCGAACATTGCGTACGAGTCGCCCATGTTCGCCGAGTGTATGAGGCCTATAGACCCGACGAGCCCGGAGACGAGCTCGGATATTATGTCCATGAACAGGTTTGTGCTGAGGAGCACGGTTCCGTCAAACTGCCCCGGCGCCACGACGAGCTGCTGGGCCATGTTGTCAATGTACACCTCGGAGACCTTGATGCCGCGCTCGGCGGCGGCCCGCTGCGCCTCCTCCCAGAATATGCCGTCGGTCCGCTTTAGTATGTTCCTCTTTGTTATGGCGACTGCGCTCTTCATCCCGTGGCCCTCGGCCCACGCCATGGCCGCGTCGGCAAGGCGCGCGCACCCGCGCCTTGTCACCTTTCTTATCGCGATCGCCGCGTCCGGCCCGACTTGCGACTCGACGCCCGAATAGAGGCCCTCGGTCGCCTCGCGAAAGCAGGCGCACTCGAGCCGGCGGCCGGGCGTGAGCCTCTCATAGGTGGAGCAGGGCCTGATGTTGGCGTACAGGTCGAACTTTTGGCGCAGCGTGACGGCCACGCTGCGCGGCGCGCCGGGGACCGGCAGCGTCGTCGTCGGGCCCTTAAAGCACGCGTCTGCGCGCTCGAGCTCGGCCATCGTCGCGTCGGGTATGTACGTCGCGTCGCGCCTCGAGTTTTTCTCCCACTGCTCCGAGCCGGCCTCGCACATGACAACCTCGATCCCCGAGCCGCACTCGCGCAGGACCGAGAGCATCGCGTCGACGACCTCCGGCCCGATGCCGTCGCCCCTCATCACGGCAACCCTTGCCATGGGGGGCGCCGCGGCCCGTTTGGTATTAACCCTTGCGCAGGGCCGCGCGCGGGCCTGCGCATCAGTTTAATACGCGCCCCCCCGCCCCCCGCCCCGCGTGCGGAGATCGCCTAGCCTGGTAGGGCGTGGGATTGCTAATCCCATGCTTTCACGAGCACGGGGGTTCGAATCCCCCTCTCCGCGCCTTCCACCGACAGGGCCCGCAATTAGACTTAATAGTGCGCGCGCGCGGCCGCGCGCGCGGGATGGCACGACGAAAGAGCCAAAAGATCATCCGCACGCGCCCCCGGAACGTCACGACGGGGATGTGCCGCGAGTGCAAGACGATAGGGCGCATCCAGATACTCGGGCCCCCCGGCGAGGAGCGCGCCAAGTGCCCGGCCTGCAACAAGGAGTTTGAGCTCTAGGGGCCGCCGCGCGCGCGGGCCGCGCATACCTTTTTAAGTAATTTTTGGGGGCCCGCGCGCCAGAATGAGCGAGTCCACCGAGACCATCTACCACCGCGTCTCGCGCCTCGAGGACGAGGTCGCGACGCTCCGCGCCGAGGTCGACAGGCTAAAGCACGCGATGCGCAACAAGATTGCGCGGCACGAGATCTCGTTGATAAAGAAGGGCAGCGACGTCGAGTCGATCATAGACTAGAGCGCATCTGGCGTATGATCTCCAGGACGTGGTCAACGTCGTCGCCGTTTGGGTTTATCTCGAGGTAGCGCCCAAGGTCCTCTATGGCGCCCTCGCGGTTCTGCAGGCGGGCCTCGAG
>RKSK01000056.1 GCA_007570915.1 Cenarchaeum sp. | reverse complement strand
GTATAAAAGCACTCCCCGCGGCCCGCCCCGGGGGGCCGGAGGCAGGCGTGGGCCGCGGGGAGTGCTTTTATACTAGCCCCGGCGCCTCGGCGCGCGTGCCCCAGTCAAAGCCGGTGGTGAGCATCGAGAACGTCGTGGCCTCGGCCTCCGTCGACCAAAAGATGGACCTCAACGAGATAACAAAGCGCTTTCCGGACGTAGAGTACCACCCCGACCAGTTCCCCGGCCTCGTCTTTCGCCTGACGAGCCCCAAGACGGCGACGCTCATATTCACCTCGGGCAAGATGGTCTGCACGGGCTCAAAGTCCGAGGAGATGGCCCGCAAGGCCGTCAAGACCGTCGTGCAGCAGCTGCGCGCCGGCGGCATACCCGTTAAAAAGGAGGCCGTAGTCGAGATACAGAACATCGTCGCCTCTATAAACCTCGGGGGCAAGATACACCTCGAGGAGGCCGCCAGGACGCTCCCGCGCAGCATGTACGAGCCCGAGCAGTTCCCCGGCCTCATACACCGCATGCTCGACCCCAAGACGGTCATACTGCTCTTCTCCTCGGGCAAGCTCGTCTGCACGGGCGCAAAAAAGGAGCCGGACGTCAACAGGGCCGTCAACAACCTCCACTCGCTCCTCGAGGAGAAGAACCTGATGATATACTGAGTATTTAACGCGGGTTTTAAATACCGCGGCCCCGTATATAACGGGCGCGCAAGCGATATTTACCGGCGGGGCCCGCGCGCCGGCGCATGGTCAGGGTCCACTGCGAGCTGGCAGTCGCCGCGCCGGCGGGGGCCGTGTGGGCCGTCGTGTCCGACATTGACTCCGAGCCGGACCACTGGAGGGGGACGAGGTCGGTCCGCAACGTCTCGCGCCGCGGCAACGTGACCGAGCGCGAGATAACGCTGGCCTTTCGCGACAGGGTCTGCGGCCAGCGCGTCACGCTAGAGCCGCCTGCCGTGGTCCGCGCCGAGTTTACCAGCGGGATGATAACCGGCACAAAGGTGGTCCGCGTGAGGCCCGACGGCGAGTCGCGCGCGGTCGTCGAGGCGACGTGGGAGATCGGGGTCCGCGGCATGATGTCGGTGCTCGCCCCAATGCTCTCCTCGCACATACGCTCGGGCACCGAGCAGGCCCTCGAGTCGATACGCAGGGCCGCCGAGTCGCGATGAGCGAACACGCGCTCGGCGAGCTCGCCCTCGCCGCGGCCCACTGGCTGCTCGCCGCCATAATGGCATGCGTCGCGGCTACGTGGGCGTGGCTGATCGCCTGCATGCGCCGCACGTTCGCGCGCACGCCCGTCCTCGGCGAGTGCGGCCCGCCGCGCGAGGCCCCGCTCGTCTCGGTCATACTGCCGGCGCGCAACGAGGAGGGCTATGTCGGCGCGTGCCTGGACTCGCTGCGCGGCCAGGACTACGCAAACTATGAGATCGTCGCGATCGACGACTCGTCCGAGGACTCTACGGGGGCCATTATCGCGCGCCACGCCGCCGGGGACTCCAGGGTGGTCCACGTCAGCGCGCGCGCCAAGCCCGCGGGGTGGGCCGGCAAGAGCTGGGCCTGCCTAGAGGGGTACAGGGCCGCGCGCGGCGAGCTCCTGCTGTTCACCGACGCCGACACGGTCCACTCGCCGCGGGCCGTCTCGTCGGCCGTCGGCGACCTGCTCGGCCTGGGCCTCGACGCGCTCACGGTCATGCCGCGCATGCGCTGCGTCGACGCGTGGGCGAGGGTCTCGCTGCCGGTCATATCAGTGTTCTTGCACACGCGCTTTTCGGCGACAAAGGTCAACAGCAAGTCGAGCGCGATGGGCTACTTTTTTGGGAGCTTTTTCCTCATGCCGCGCGCGTCGTACGAGGCCCTCGGCACGCACGGGGCCGTGCGGGGCGAGATCGTCGAGGACGGCGCGCTGGGCCGCCTCGCCAAGGCCGCCGGCATGCGCATAAGGATGGCCCGCGGCGAGGGGGCCGTCTCGGCGGTCTGGTCGCGCGACTGGCCCACGCTCTGGAACGCGCTCAAGCGCCTCATGGCCCCGCTCTACCTGCAGGTGGGCCGGCTCGCAGTCGGCATGCTCGTCGGCGTGGCCTTTGTCGTCCTTGCGCCCTTTGTGGCCGCGGCGTACGCCGCGCCGGCGGCCGCCGCGGGCCTGCCCGGCGCCGGCGCGCTGCTCGGCGCCTCGCTTGCGGCCTCGGCGATGGCCGGCGCCGGCGCGCTGCTCGAGACGAGGTTTTTGGGAACGCGCGCCGCCGACGCGCTCGGCGCGCCGCTCGGCGGCCTGGCCATAACGCTGGGCCTGCTCGCCGGCATACTCGGGGCCCGGTCGCGCGAGTCCGTCTCGTGGAGGGGCAGGTCGTACGAGCTTGCGCGCATGGCCGGCGCCTCGGGCCCGCCGGCCTAGGGCGCGCCGGCAAGACTTTTAGCCGCGCGCGCCGGCGGCGCGCCGGTGAGCAGGCTTGACAGCACCGCCGCCGGCGTCACGGGCGTCGTCATCGTCGCCATAGCCGCGCTCGTGGCGACCGTGCCGCAGTCCGACGTGCCAGTCGTCGAGCCGCGCGGCGAGCTCGGCGTGCCGGCCCCGCCGCGCGAGCCGGCCGTGCAGCG
This sequence comes from Cenarchaeum sp., assembly GCA_007570915.1. Taxonomy (GTDB): domain Archaea; phylum Thermoproteota; class Nitrososphaeria; order Nitrososphaerales; family Nitrosopumilaceae; genus JAHRAL01. The sequence continues at coordinate 6,923 of RKSK01000056.1, read as the reverse complement.
CGTGATCCCCGTCGAGCCCGTCCCCGCGCCGCCGGCTGGAACGGCGCCGCTCGCCGAGATATTCGAGCGCGTCGAGGGCGGCGTCGTGAGCGTGCGCGTCATCTCGCCGGACCAGCGCTCGCAGGGCGGCTCGGGCTCGGGCTTTGTGTACGACGAGCACGGCCACATCATCACCAACGAGCACGTCGTCGACGGGCGCGGGAGGATAACGGTGACGTTCCTTGACGGCCGCTCGTACAACGCCGAGATCGTCGGCGTCGACCCGTTCACCGACGTCGCCGTGATAAGGGCCGACTCCGGGCCGGCCCTCCTGCGGCCCCTGCCCATAGGCGACTCGTCGGCGATCCGCGTCGGCGAGCAGGTCGCCGCCATCGGCAACCCGTTTGGCCTCTCGGGGTCCATGACGTCGGGGATCGTCAGCCAGCTCGGGCGCCTGCTGCCGGCGCAGGAGACGGACTTTTCGATACCCGACATCATCCAGATCGACGCGCCGATAAACCCCGGCAACTCGGGCGGCCCGCTGCTCAACTCGGCCGGCGAGGTCGTCGGGATGAACACGGCAATCCAGACGGACACGGGCCAGTTCGTCGGGATTGGGTTTGCGGTCCCCTCGCAGACTATGCTAAAGGTGGTCCCGCGCCTGATATCCGACGGCGAGTACCTCCACCCGTGGATAGGCGTCTCGGGGGTCGACATATACCCCGACCTCGCCGGCGCGCTGGGCCTCGAGGACTCGAGGGGGTTCCTCATATCCGGCGTCGCGCGAGGCGGGCCGGCCGACAGGGCGGGCCTGCGCGGGAGCACCGTCGTCGTCGAGGTCGGCGGCTCGCCGGTCTCGATCGGCGGCGACGTCATACTCGCCGTCGACGGCCTCGACGTGCGCAAGATAGACGACATTCTCGTCCACCTGCAGCGCGAAAAGGAGGTGGGCGACTCGATACAGCTGCGCGTCCTGCGCGACGGCTCCGAGCGCCTCGTCACGCTCACGCTGGACGAGCGGCCGGGCCCCGAGTCGCGGCCCTTGAGATAAATGGGGCCATGTCGCAGCGCGGCGCGTCGTTGGCGGGCGGGCAGCTGGAGCAGGCGGGGGCGCCGGGGCCCATGGGGCCGCGCGAGGCCCTGGAGGCGTACGCCGGGGCCATGCGCGACGCCTCTGGCCTGCGCGCGGCCGCGCGCGCGGCGCGCGAGGCCTCAGTCGGCCGCACCGTCTCGTTCTCAAAAAAGGCCTTTGTGAGCGTGACTACGCTCTGCCGCGACGCGTGCTCGTACTGCGCGTACAGGACCGGCCCCGGCGGCGAGGCGTTCATGCCAGAGCGCGCCGTCAGGGCGCTCCTGGAGAACGCGCGCCGCCACGGCTGCGTCGAGGCGCTCCTCGTCGCCGGCGAGAGGCCAGAGGAGCGGTACCCCGCGGCCGCCTCCTGGCTGCGCAGGGAGGGGCACGGCAGCACGGCGGGGTACCTCGCGCGCTGCTCGGAGATTGCGCTCGAGTGCGGGATGTTCCCGCACACAAACGCCGGCAACCTGCGGCGCGACGAGCTGCGCCTGCTGCGCGAGACGAACATGAGCGTCGGCATGATGCTAGAGACCTCAAGCGAGCGCCTCGGCGGCGCGGGAATGCCGCACGAGGCGGCCCCGAGCAAGCGGCCGGCGGCGAGGGTGCGCGCGCTAGAGGACGCCGGCCGCGAGGGCGTCGCGACGACGACGGGCGTGCTCGTGGGGATCGGCGAGACGCCCGCCGAGGCGATCGAGTCGATATCCGAGATCGGCAGGATTGCCTCCAGGTGGGGCCACATACAGGAGGTCATCGTGCAAAACTTCCGGCCCGAGGGCCTCACGGCCATGGCGCGGTCCCCGCCGGCCGGCGCGGCCCACCACGAGGCGATCGTGGCCATCTCGCGCCTCATGCTGCCCACGATGAACGTGCAGGCCCCGCCAAACCTCACGCCCGCCTCGTACGGCTCGCTGCTCGACGCGGGGATCAACGACTGGGGCGGCATATCGCCGGTCACGCCGGACCACGTAAACCCCGAGTACTCGTGGCCGGCCATACGCGAGGTCGAGGCGCGCACGCGGGCGGCGGGCCTGGACTTTCGGTGCAGGTTTCCGGCGTACCCCGGCCGCCTCGGCTCGCTGCCGGCGCGCCTGCGCGAGCGCGCGCTGGCAGTCGCCGACGCCGAGGGCTATGTCGCGGGATCGCGCTGGAGGGCGGGCAGTTGAGCCGCGCGCTCGCCGCGCTCGCCGCGCGCGCAGACCCCGCAATTGTGCGCATACTCGAGGGCGCGCTGTCCGGCGAGGAGGTCTCGGCCGAGGAGGGCGCGGCCCTCTATGGCGCGCGCGGCGTGGACATGCACCTCGTCGGGATCGCCGCCGACGAGCTGCGCCGGCGCGCGTGCGGCGACACGGTGACGTACGTCATAAACCGCAACATCAACTTTACCAACGTCTGCGTCAAGCGCTGCCTCTTCTGCGCGTTCAGCCGCGACCACCGGACCGAGGAGGGCTACATGCTCCCCGTCGAGGAGGTCGCAAGGCGCGCCGCCGAGGCCCAGCGGCTGGGCGCCACGGAGGTCTGCATACAGGCGGGCCTGCCGCCGGACATGGAGCCGGACCTGTACGAGCGCATATGCGCGGCCGTGAGGCGCGCCGCGCCCGGCATGCACATACACGCCTTCTCCCCCGAGGAGGTCCTGCACGGCGCGCGCGCCGCGGGGGTAAAGGTGGAGGAGTTTGTCGCGAGGCTCGCCGCCGCCGGCGTCGGGTCGCTGCCTGGCACGTCGGCCGAGATACTCGACCAGCGCGTGCGCGACCGCATATCGCCGGGCCGCATCAGCGTGGACGACTGGGTCCGCGTGGTCCGCGCGGCGCACCGCGCGGGGATAAGGACGACGTCGACGATGATGTTCGGCCACGTCGAGACGCCCATCGAGCGCACGCGCCACATCGCGCTCATACGGTCCATACAGCGCGAGACGCGCGGGTTTACCGAGTTTGTGCCGCTCAACTTTGTCCACGACGAGGCCCCGCTCGGGGCCCGCGCCGAGCTCGGCGCCAGGCGCGGGGCCGGCGCGCCGGAGCTCCTCCTCACGCACGCGATCGCGCGCATCATGCTCGCCGGCGCGATCGACAACATACAGATGTCATGGGTCAAGGACGGGCCGGCCGTCGCGCGCGTCCTCCTCCACTGGGGGGCCAACGACTTTGGAGGGACGCTCATAAACGAGAGCATCTCGACGTCGGCCGGCGCGGCCCACGGGCAGCTCATGCGGCCGGCCCAGATACGGCGGGCCATACGCGAGGCCGGCCGCGTGCCGGCCCGGCGCCTCACCGACTATGCCGTGGCCCGCCTCTACCCGCGCGAGGCGGATCGCGAGGAGGGGGCCCTGGACGCCGCGCCGGAGGCGGGGTTTGGCTCGTACGCCGAGCTCGTAAAGATCGCCAAGTGGCGCTACCGGCGCCCGGGGCGCGCCTGAGGGCGAAAAAGCCCCGTTATGGCGCGTATTGTACGCGCTGGTACGGTATGACTTTTATACCCCCGGATCCGGCCCGCGCGCCAGAATGAGCCAGATGATGCTCCAGCGGCCCCGCCACGCGCGGGCCGCGGTCACGGGAACCATAGTGCCCTTTGAGTGCGCCGTCTGCGGGCGGGGGATAGGCGAGGGCGTCGCGGTCACGGCCTCGGCCGAGGGCGGCGCGTCCACGATGCTCTGCGACTCGCACCTGCGCGTCCGCGGTGCCTAGGGCGCGGGAAGCCCACGCACGGAGGGCGGGCGCGCCAGCCGCGGGGCGCCGGGGAGGGCAGGTCTTGAGGCTCCAAAGGCGCCGGGGCGCCTCCGGACATGATTTCGGGACAGTACGGCGGCCGGCGGCCAGTTCCTCCGCCACGACGGCCCGCTGGCGGGGGATCCGCCCTTCAAAGGGACCGCGGCGATCGTCGCTTCCCGACACGCCGCCGCCACACCCGGGCCCGGATTTCCACTCTTTGCACCTGCGTGCCTGGAAGTCTCCACCGTCAAGACAGCGGTGAGCTCGGGCGGCTCCCCCCACTCCGAAGTCTCTGACTGCCCATACGCCCTTCCCCCGAGTACAGCCCGGCGGATCCGCTGGGGGACTGGGCAGAAACGCCGGAGGCGCGCGCCGCGCGCGAGCATGGGTCGCGGCTGGCCGAGCTGCACGAAGCGTCACTGGAGAGCGCCGAGGTGCGCTCGCGCCTGCCGCGCGAGACGCGTGGCGCCATCTCGCTGGACGTGCCCGAGACGTACTATGTGGATGACGCCTGGGCAGCCGCCGCTCCGGGATCAGGCAACAAGTACGATCCGCTTACGCACATCACGCCGGAATTTTTCTCGTCTTATGATGTGCGGGTGTCTGACCAGGGCCCGCAGTTTTGCAGCTACCGGCCAGACCTCCAGGCCCTGTGCGGCTAGCGCGGCGGCGGGACGCGAAGGCGTTCGGGGAGCGGCTCGCGCCGCCCTCACGGCCCGCGACGCGCCGGCCTCGTAACGGCCCCGCGCGCCGCCGAGCCGACAAGCGAGGCGTACTTTGCCAGCGCGCCGGACTCATAGTTGGGCTCTGGCGGCCTCCATGACTCGCGCCTCGCGGCGAGCTCGCCCTCGGACACGCCGACGTCGATCGTGCCGCGCTCCACGCTTATCGATATGGGGTCACCGTCGCGCACGAGGGCAATGTTGCCGCCGACGAAGGCCTCCGGCGCGGCGTGGCCGACCATAAACCCCCGCGTGGCCCCGGAGAACCTTCCGTCAGTCACCATCGCGACCCTCTCGCCGAGGCCCTGGCCGGCGATCGCCGCCGTGACTGCGAGCATCTCGCGCATCCCCGGCCCGCCGCGCGGCCCCTCGTAGCGTATGACGACGACGTCGCCCTCGCGCACCTCGCCGCGCGAGACGGCCTCGAACGCCAGCTCCTCGCGGTCAAAGGTCCTGGCCCTGCCGGAGAACTCGGTTATCCTGACGCCGGACGTCTTGACGACTGCGCCCTCGGGGGCCAGCGTCCCCCTAAGTATGACCGCGGTCCCGCTCGGGTGTATGGGCGCGCCGCGGTCCATGACGACTGCCTGGTCGGCGCCGGTCCGGACCGCCTCGAGGTTCTGCGCCATGGTCCGCCCCGTCACGGTCAGGCACCCGCCGTTGAGCAGGTTTCGCTCTAGCAGGCACTTGAGCACGTACGGCACGCCGCCGACTGCGTCAAGGTCGAGCATGACGTGGCTGCCGCCTGGCTTCATGTCGGCGATGTGCGGCGTCCTCTTGCGGATTCGCTCAAAGTCGCCGTACGACAGGCTCACGCCGGCCTCGGCGGCGAGCGCGAGGAGGTGCAGTATCGCGTTAGTCGACCCCCCGACTGCGTTTAGCGCGGCGATCGCGTTCTCAAAGGCCTCAAACGTGAGTATGTCGCGCGGCCGCGTGCCTGACCCTAGCAGCGCTACGCACGCGGCGCCGGCCTCCTCGCACGCGCGCTCGCGCGCGCCGCCCTCGGCCGGCGGCGAGGCGCTCCCCGGCAGCGCGATGCCGATCGCCTCGGATATCGTGGCCATCGTGTTTGCCGTGAACATGCCGCCGCAAGAGCCCGCGCCGGGGCACGCGCTGTCCTCTATCTCCTTGAGCGACCCGGACGAGAGCGCCCCCGCGCTGTGCGCGCCGACTGCCTCGTAGACGTCCTGTATCGTGAGCTTGCGCTCGTCAAGTATTCCCGGCATTATGGTCCCGCCGTACACGAACACCGACGGCACGTCCAGGCGCGCCATGGCCATCATCGTCCCCGGCAGGCTCTTGTCGCAGCCGGCGATCCCGACGAGCGCGTCGTACTGGTGGGCCCTGACCATGAGCTCTATCGAGTCGGCGATGACCTCGCGGCTGACGAGCGAGGACTTCATGCCCTCGTGGCCCATGGCGATCCCGTCGCTCACGGCTATCGTGGCAAACTCGCGGGGCGTCGCGCCGGCCCCGCTGACGCCGGCCCTTGCGCTCTGCGCGAGGCGGCCCAGGTGCATGTTGCAGGGAGTCGCCTCGTTGCCCGTGTGCGAGACGCCAACGAACGGCCTGGCAATGTCCTCGTCTCGCAGGCCCATCGCCTTGTACATCGCGCGGTGCGGCGCGCGCGCGGCGCCCTCCACCACGTTGCGGCTGGATATGGCCCTCGCGCCGCGGTCGGCGTTGCCCGGCATGTCAGCTCAGGATCGCCTGGTCCTCGAGCCTGGCGAGCTGCTCGGCGATCTCGTCGTCGTCCTCGCCGCCGTAGGATATGAGTATGCGGTCGCCGTCCTCCATGACATAGTCGTTTATGCTCGGGACCTTTTCGCCGTTGATGTAAAACTTGAGCGAAAACTCGTCGTCCGTGCAAAACTCGCGCGAGTTGTCCGGGAACACATAGCACTCCTCGCTGACCCCGACGTCGATCGACTCAAAGAGGTACCCGAGCGTGACGTTTGCGGCGTGGCGGTGTATCGTCGCGCCGTCCTGGTTCTCAAAGTGTATCCAGTTGTCCTGGACCTGGTAGGGCTGCGCGGCATAGCCAAAGCGGTCGCCGTGGATGAGCGTGAGTATCGAGGCGTGCTCGTGCTCGCCGCCGAGCGGGCCGGCCCCGGGGGGCGCGCCGGGCAGGTTGCCGGCCTGCCCCACAAACGAGATCGCCGCGTACGCCACGATGGCCCCGACTGCGGCCATGGCGCCGCCGGCTATGAGCAGGTTCTTCCTCTTTGCCTTGCTCCGCTTGGCCGCAAACGTCTCGCGCTTCTCCACGCGCTCGCGGCGCGCCTTTTTGCCCAATTCTGGGGGCGCCGCCGCAGGCCGCCCTAATTAACCTAAGCGCGGGGGGGGCTCCGTTGCATAAATAGGCACGGTTTTTGGCAAATTCGGACGCATTGGCGCCCGCGGTGCGGCGTGGCAGGGCACGCGGGCCCCTCCCGGGCG
>RKSK01000055.1 GCA_007570915.1 Cenarchaeum sp. | reverse complement strand
CCCGGGAAGCCCCCCCCGCCGCGGCGCGTCACCGGCGGAGGCGGCTCCGGCTCGGGCCGCGACTCGAGCACCGAGGCGACCATCTCCATGGCCAGGGCGAGGCGGAACTCGGCCTGCGCCACCCACCCCCCGCGGGAGGCCATGGCGCGCGCCGCGCATGCCGCGTTCCGCCACGCCGTGGGAAGCCTGGCGGATCGCGGGTTTCCCAGGGCCCCTCTCCACAAAGCCGCCTTCGCAGGCCCAGGGCGGCCTTTTGCTTCTGGGCTGGCTGGATCCGCCCATTGCTTTATATTGGGCGCTTTTGGTGGGACGCGCGACATGGTCGTGGAGATAGTGACCACGGTAATCGCCGCGGCGGCAGTGACGGGGTCGATACTGTTCGGGGTCAGGAAGTGGATTCGCGACGAGATGCGGGAGCTCAGGGCCGTTCGCGAAGACGACCGCAAAAAGATGGACGCGCTCATGGCCGAGATCTCCTCGCTCAGGGCGTCCGTCGAGGGCCTGGAACGGCAGCAGGCCATGGCCTCCGAGGCGCTGGGGAAGAGGATAGACGACCTAGGGGGGAGGATAGGCGACCTGGCCAGGAGGCTCGACTCTATGGACGCGAGGCTCGACTCTATGGGCACGAGGCTCGCCGCCGTGGAGCAGGAGGTGGCCGGCCTGAAGGCGGAGTTTGCGATGCTCAAGGAGATCGTGATGCCGAGCGCGGCGCCGGTCGTCGGGGCTCCCGCGGAGGCGCACGCAGAGGCGGTCGCGCCCACGGTGGGAACGCCAGGCCCAATCCCGCCACGGCAACGGGCTCAGGCCGCCGGCGGGGCCCTGCCGCCCCGCCCCGCGGGCCAGGGCGCGCCACGGCCATAGCCCCGCACTGCAGGCGCGCGGCATGTCTTTCAATCACGGCGCCTCGCGGCCGGCGGGGACGGAGACGGGGAAAGCGGCCACGGCGGGTGCCATGTCGCGCACATGCCTGGTGGGAAGTGCCGGCCTGCGGGCATAGGGTCGCACTGGCCCATGGGCGCCGTGCAGCCGGCCCGGCGGGGCGCCAGCCGAAGCAGACCAATGGGGGATGGCCATCTGGCCACCCGCGGGGCAGAAACGGATCAGTTGGAGCGCGACGCGCGGCCGCGGCGGCAGGCTTTACTTACGCCGGCCCGGCGCGCCGCGCGCGCGTCCACGTGCTGCACGCGCGCGCTCCACTGTGCGTCGGCCGCCTTTGAGGGCCTGCGCTGCTACCGGACGCCGCGCGGGCCGGCCGCCTTTCGCCTCGGCGAGCACGCCAGGCGCCTGGCCAGGTCGGCGCCCCGTCCGCCTGCCCAAGGCTATTATACCCACCATCCGACCCCCGGAGCCACAATGCCACGGGTGTGGTTCCACGTGCTCTGCCGCGACGAGGGCGACAAGGAGGCATGCGAGCGCACAAGGGCCCCATGCGCGACTGCAAGGTGTCTGACGCCGGCCCCACGGCGGCATACCACCACGTCGGCGAGCGCCGCTTTGAAAGCGTGAACGAGGCCCTGCGGCGCATGGACGAGCTCAACGGGCTGGCCGGCAGGGACGTCATCAAGATATCTGCCAGGATAGAGCACTATGGGCGAGGCAGACGGCCCGCCACGTGCCAATGGTAACTGCCTATCCGGTGGACGCTGACTTTGGGGCCGCGCTTGGGGCACCCGGGGGAGAGTTTTTGGCAGGGCTGGAGGCCAGCGACCACGAGGGGACGGGCGCCGCGAAGGCATGCGTAACCGGCGTGCGCATGCCAGGCGGTTTTGCGCCCCGCGCCGCGCAGCAGGGGCCAGGGGAGGCGTTGCCAGCCGTTCGCACAAGGGTGATGGGGAGGTTTCCCGGGCCGTGGTGGGGGCGCCACCGCCGGGGCATCGCCATGGCCGTGGGCGGCGGGCTCGCCGTGGCGCCCATGGCCGGCCTGGCCCGCCTCTTCATCGCGCGCCTGCGCGAACCGCCCGGCTAGCCCGGCGGCGCCGCGCCGCGGCGCGCGCGCAGGGGCGGCTGGCCGCCGCAGGCGAGGTTCATCCTGGCGCCGGCCTCCGCGGCGGCGGGCCCGCCGCTTGCTTTATTTACGCCGGCCCGGCGCGCCGCGCGCGCCGTGGAGGGGACGGGCAAGATATGGATGAACGGCAGGCTGGTGCCCTTTGGCAGCGCTCGCGTCCACGTGCTGACGCACGCGCTCCACTACGCGTCGGCCGTCTTTGAGGGCCTGCGCTGCTACCGGACGCCGCGCGGGCCGGCCGTCTTTCGGCTAGGCGAGCACGTAAGGCGCCTGGCCAGGTCGGCGAAAATGTACTCGATGGAGATCCCCTACACGGAGGCGCAGATATCTGCGGCGATCCTCAAGACGGTGAGGGCAAGCGGCCTGGACGAGTGCTATATCCGCCCGCTGGCCTACCGCGGGCACGGCTGGATGGGCCTCACGCCGACGAAAAACCCCGTCGACCTGGCCATAGCGTGCTGGAGGTGGACCGCCGGCGAGTCGCGCGCAGGCCGCGGGGCCGCGGGGATACGCTGCAAGGTGTCCAGCTGGGCCCGCATAGACGCGCGCGCGCAGCCGATGAAGGCAAAGGCGGCCTCCAACTATGCAAACGCCGCGCTCGCGCGGGTGGAGGCGCTCGAGGACGGCTATGACGAGGCGATCATGCTCGGGCCGGACGGCGCAGTCGCCGAGGGCGGCGCCGAGAACATATTTGTCGTCCGCGACGGCGAGATATCCACGCCGCCGCTCTCCTCGGGGATACTGGAGGGCATCACGCGCGACAGCGTGGTCCAGATCGTCGAGGCCGACGGGGGCCGCGTCGCCGAGTCGGCGATAATGCGCGAGGACCTCTACGTCGCCGACGAGGTGTTCATGACGGGCACGGCCGCCGAGGTCAAGGCCGTCGCGTCCGTCGACCGCGCCAGGGTCGGCAGCGGCAGGGCCGGCCCCGTCACGCGCGCGCTGCGCCGCGCGTACATGGACGCCGCGACGGGCAGGGACGAGAGGTTCTCCGAATGGCTGACGCCGGTGTAGGCGCGGCGTGCTGGTTTTGCCGGCGCGGCAGGCACTCCGAGTGCATGGGGGCCGTCCCCGTCACGCGCGCGCAGGCCGGCCCGCACGACTGCTCGTTTGGCTCCGAGGAGGAGAGGTGCTCGTGCGGCTGCGCCTGACGGCGGGCCGCGGGGCGCACGGCGCGGCCGCCGCGGGCAGGTCAGCCCGCGCGAACAGCCGGCGTCTTGCTGCCGGGGACGCCGCCTGCCTTCCACTCGGAGCATTTTTTCCACAGCCACACCCCGCCGACCACCAGGAGAATCCCCACCAGCCACGGGCTTACCTCCACGCCCCCAAGGACCAGCGGGCGCTGCTCTAGGGCGGCAATGTCCACGTCAAGCGTCAGGAACGGCAGCCACATGTCAGAGACCCGTATGCTGCCCTTCCACGTGTACCACGACAGCATGCCCGAGGCAAACACCGCGAACGCCATCACGCGGCAGTCGCTCCGCCCCAGGGCACCCCACGGCGTCATGCCCGGGGCGCGGCGCCGGCGCGGCGCGGCCGGCGCCTCTTTATGGCCTCCCGCGCAAACAGGAGCACAAGGCCCGCGCCCACGGCAAAGTTGAGCGGAAACGGCCCCGTCTGGACGGCCGCGGCCGCGCCGACTGCGCACAGGACCCCCAGCCCCACAAAGCCCGCGGCGCCGCCCCTCCCGACCGGCTCGCCCGGGGCGGCGGCCTCTGCGGCGCCCAGGCGCCTGGCCGAGGCCTTGCGCGTCTTGAGCGCATAGTAGCCTGTGACGTATTCACGCTTTGCGCTTTTGTACTTTCCTAGGAGGGTGGCGTTGCGGGAGCCCCTGCCCTGCACGGCAGCCGGATCTTGCGCCATGGCCCGCCCCTCGCCAGGGTGGCCGGCGCCGTCGAGGCGCCTGCGCCTGTGCGGCCTTGATGCTAGGGTGCCCACCTCCACCGCCTCACCGTTCAGGGTACGTTGTAAACGCGTCAAGTTGGAACATGGTGGCGTCGGCCCTCATGCGCCTTAGCGCCCTGTACTTGCCGAGCTCGTCCCCCCCGTCATATGCGCGGACGGCGCCTTCTAGGCCCCTGCCAAGCTTTTCGCTGATGGCGGCCTTGACGTCCGCAGGAATCTTGTGGGTGCCGACCAGCTCTGCCATGTTGAGGTATATGGACTCCAAGACCTCCCCTAAAAGTATCCAGTCCTCGTTGTGCAGGACATAGGCAAACTGCGTGAGCTCTGCGTTCTTGCGGAAGCACTCTTCATACTTTCCGCCCTCTAGGATCTTGGCAATGCCGAGCATTCTCTCCGTAAACGACGCCTCTGCGCTGGGTGCCTCGCCCTTCACGCGGGGCGCGGTAGGGCCTTTGGATATTAGTCTTTGCGGCCCGCGGCCCCGCCGCGCGCCGACCCTGCCCCCGTGCC
>RKSK01000026.1 GCA_007570915.1 Cenarchaeum sp. | reverse complement strand
AGCCTAAAGGACTCGCGCATCGCGGCGATCCTTTCGACATACGCCGCAATGTCAAGGTCGGGGTACTCGAGGAGCTGGGCCATCTTTAGGCCCCTCTCGGCGAGGCTGCGCCGCGGGTCAGACGCAAACGCGGCCCACTCGGCCAGGAACGGGTCAAAGGCCGCCATGGCCCTACGCGCCGGCCGCGCGCAGCCAGGCGGCGGGGTCCTTGAGGTCCCTCGTCGTCGGCGCGCGGCGCAGCATCTCGCCAAACGCGGCCTTGCCCATCGCGGAGTGGGCCTCGGCGACAAAGTCGCGCCCGATCCCCTTGCGCACGCCGTACGACGTCCTGTCGGTGCCCATGAACGTCTGCAGGTACATGCCAAAGTCCTCGTCCTCGGCGAGGGCCTCGCGCACGACAAAGCCGGCCATGCCCTCCATCACGGCAAACGCCGCGTGGTGGGCCTGTATGGGCCGCAGCCACCCCTCGTAGGTCGCCTCGAGGCCGGGGAGGGCCCTGGCTATGCCGGGCTCGACCTCCACCCTGTTGTAGGTCATCACGTCAGGCCCGAGCACGCGCGCGACAAAGTTGTCCGGGTTTAGCGCGAAAAAGAGGTTTGCGCGCAGCGCGACGGCAAAGTCGTCCGGGACCGGCGGCAGGCCCAGGTGCTCGGCGAGGCCCCTGGCCTCCGAGGCGCCGAGGGCCATGACCTCGGCGGCGAGGCCCTCGTTTATCGAGTTGACCTCGGCGACGGCCTCGCGGTTTGCCTCGTGGAGGGGCCCCTGCATCGAGTGCGTGGCCTCCTCGAGGACTGTCATCTTTACGGCCCCCGCATAGCCCGAGCTCACCGCGGCGTGGCGGGCTCCGTAGGGCCTGCCCTGCCTGTAGAGTATTATCTGCGGGTAGCGCGAGAGTATGAACGAGTTCAGGTGTATGGCCGGCTCGATATAGTCGCCGTACGTCGTGGATATCTTTGAGAGGTAGGACTTTGCGTACGTCGAGTAGACAAGAAAGCGCGGCGTGTCGCGCTCGGCGAGGGCCGCGACCGCGCCGGCGTCGCGCTCGGCGACTGCCGCAAAGAGGTCCCTCGCATAGGCCGCCGAGGCGCCGCGCGCGTGGACCTTTTTTGCCTTGAGGGCCTTGAACTCGGCGAGGCCCGTCAGCTCGACGCGCAGGCCCGCGGCGCGCCCGAGGCCCGTGGCCTCCTCGGCGAGGCCGGCCATCCCGTCGAGGAGCCTCTCGGCCATCCCGCCGAGGGGCTCAAAGGAGACGCCAAAGTCCGCGTCGCCGGCTATCTCGCCGGCGAGCCTCTCCATCTCGCGCTCCTCGGAGACCTCCACGGAGAGCTGGTCCAGCAGGGCCTCGGCAAACTCGTCATACTCGCCCATCTCCGCGCGCCGCGCGCGGGCGTCTACATTTAACGCTATTGCGCGCCCGCGCCGGCCACGCGCCACAAACTACAAAAGGCGCGCCCGCGCGCGCGGCCGCGTTGGCCGCGGCGCCTCACTCTGTGAGCATAATCACGACGCTAGCGGCGCTGCCGGACTTTCTCCGCGAGTCCATGCTCGCGCGCCGCCTCGCCGAGTTTCACTCGATGCCGCCCGGCGAGCAGCGCGAGATAATCGACGGCGCGCTCGCCGCCGCGCCGACGATACCCTTTGACGCCCTCGAGCGCCTCCTGCGCACGTGGCTCCGCGCGGTCTGCGCGCTGCCCGAGGACCGCCGCCGCCACATGTTTGCGGCGTACGCAGACAGGATATGCGCAAGCCCAGAGCGCCTCGCCGCGCTCAACGTCGACGGGATGCTCGCCGCGCTCCTCTCGCTCGGCGAGGGCGAGCGCGAGACGATAGCCCGCTCGGCCGGCAAGGCCATAGCGGCGAGCCCGGAGCCCTGCCGCCGCACGCTCATGCTGCTCATACCAAAGAACGCACGCGCGCACGTCGGGGCCTAGGCGTCGGGGTTGCGGTTCTTCTCGTCGGCATAGTCGACCATGCCGCCCTCCGGCGGCGCGACGCCCACAAAGGCCCTCTCGTTCTTGCGCACGAGCTTGCGGTGGTCGGGCATGGACATGTCGAGCCTCATCTCGTTCATGAGCATGACGCGGTAGTCCTTCCATTCTGCCCAGCACTTGGCGCAGCAGGGGTACGCCGCGGCGGCCTCCTCGAGCTCCTCGCCGTCGGGTATGGCCACCTTGCACCTCGTGCACGCGCGCGCCGCCATGGCGGCCCCCTCCGGGGGGGCGCATTTATCTCTATGGCGGGCCCGGCGCCCCGCCGCGCGCGCGGGGCGCCCAAAACACACATTAGCGCCCGCCTCGGGGGGGCCGGCGCCATGGAGAGCCTCACGACGCTGGCCCTTCTCGTCGCGGCCGCCGCGGCGGCCTCGGCGGCGGCCGGCGTCATCATGAAAAAGAGGTTCTCGCGCGCGCCCTTTGGGTACGCCTGCGACGGGTACGAGCTGGCCCTCTATGGCCACCACAGCGACGCGATCCGCCTCTACAACAAGTCGATCGCCGAGTTCAAAAAGGCCGAGACGGAGCTGCCGCACTACATGGAGGGCGGGGGCTATGGGCGCTTTGGCGTGGCGTACGCGTGGAGGGCCGTGTCGCTTGCGCGCCTCGGGCGCGCGGCAGACGCGCTGGACTCCTCAGAGCGCGCAATCGAGCTGGGCCCGTCGGACTCGCGCGTGCGCGTGGCCAGGGCGACGGTCCTGCACGCCACGGGCATGAGCGCCGACCTGCTGGAGCTGGCCGACGCGCAGCTCGAGGGCGACCCGTCTGACGTCAACATGCACCTCTACAGGGCCGCCGCGCTGCTGCGCCTCGGCGAGACCGAGCAGGCGATAGGGTCCCTCTCAAAGGCGTTCGAGCTCGCGCCGGACAGCGAGGCCCTGCGCCGCCTGCGCGACTATGTCGAGCGCGACAGCAAGCTGCGCGGCACCGACGAGGAGGCGGCAAGGCGGTGGCTGCACGACGACGCCGACTGGATTGACGAGGTTGCGCAGGTTGCCTGGCGCTTTCGCGACTAGGCCCGCGCCCTTTTTGCGGCGTGGTTGCGCGCGGCCGCGCTGCTGCGCGACGCCGCGCCCCTGACCCCGAGGCACCTCCAGCACGTCACGGGGCGCCTCATCGTAAACTCGCGCACGGTCCTCTTGCCGCACACGCGGCAGTCAAACTCGTGCGTGCGCACGGACCTGTTGTTGCTCTTGCGCGGTCCGGCCTTGCGCCACCTGATCTCGGCGATCTTTGCGTTGTAGCGCTTTCCGCTGCACTCGTTGCAGTACCTTTTTCTGGGCCAGCCGCGGCCGGGCGTCCTCTCGACGGGGCGGCCGCAGCCTGCGCAGATGCCCGGCGCGGCGTCGGCGCGCGGCGCGCGCAGGCCCACCTGGATGTCCCCGCCGCCCTCGCCCCCGCCAGAGAGGCGCGAGGCCGCAAGCGGCGAGCCAAACTCGACGCGCAGCAGCCGCCCGCCGGACCTCGGCGCTCCCTCCCTGCGCCCTCCCCAGACAGTGCCGCACCAGCGGCACTTGAGGGCGCGCCCGCTTATCGGGATCACCCTCGAGCACGAGCCGCAGACGCGGTCCGAGCGCAAGAACGCCTCGACGCACTCCATGCAGTACCTTGCGCCGCCGCGAACCCTCGGCAGCGGCTCGCGCCCGCACGCCTGGCAGGTCACAAACTTTAGCGGGGGGCGCGCCGCGGCAGCCATGCGCCCCCCGCCGCGCCGGCCCCGCATATTTAGCCCCTTGCGCCCCGCCGCGGCGCCGATCAACTAAAACGTGGCCCCGCCCCGCCGCGCCGGCATGAGGTGCCTCTCCATATCGCAGCCGTACGCCGACCTCGTCGCCTCTGGCGCCAAGACCGTCGAGCTGCGGTCGTGGAACACGCGCTATCGCGGCGAGTTTCTCGTGCATGCGCCCCTGCGCGTGCGCGCCGGCGACTGCGCGCGCCTGCGCATGGACCCCTCCTCGCTCGTCACGGGCGCCGTCATTGGGCGGGCGACGCTCCACGGGGTCATCGAGTACCCGTCGGCCGCCGCGGCGATGGCCGACTCGGCGCGCCACCTGGCCACGCGCTCGATGCTCGCCGGCAGGCGGCGCGTCTATGGCTTTGAGCTGCGCGGCGCCTCGCGCCTTGCAGTGCCCGTCCCGCTAGCCGGCCGGCTGGGCCTCTTTGAGGCGCCGGCGCCGCGCGTGCCGGACTCGGAGATACTCACGGGCCTCCTGGAGGAGGAGCAGCGCTATGGCCTAATCGGCCACCACTAGGGCGGCGCGCCGTACGCAAACGCCGCGCTCGCGTTGACCCCGGCGCCGGTGGCGACTGCCGAGTGCTCGGCACCCTCGACCCAGCCGGCGCCGCCGGCAAACTCCATCGCCGAGTACGACCCGTCGGCGCGCGCGACGGCGGTCCCGCTCCAGACGGGCCCGCCGGGGCCGACGATGGAGAGGGAGACCTCGGCCCCGGGCTCGGCCCTCCCGCTGATCACGATGACGTCGCCCGGCGCGTACGACAGCCTGTCGGTCAGCAGCG
>RKSK01000160.1 GCA_007570915.1 Cenarchaeum sp. | reverse complement strand
CCCCCAGGGGGCGCGGCTGCGGCCATTTAAAAGGCAGCGGGCCCACGGCGCCGTAACGCCGGCGGGGGCGCAGAGGGGCGCCCCGTTGCGCGGAGGGCGCCGGGCGCCCGCGCTGGACTCGGGGCGCCCCCCGGGGGCAAGGATTGCCTCCGTGGGGGCGGGCCCGTACCACAGGCCCTGCCCGCCGGGGCCGGGCGAAGCGCCAGCAACGCTTTAATATGGCACCTGTGTCCTGCCCCGCCATGAGGGCGACCGGCGGGCCGCGCGGCCCTGGCAGGCCACAGTCCATAGAGTTTTACGCGGATCCCGCCATGGTTCCCGGCCCTGCGGTGCTCTCGCCAAAGTCCGACCTGGTCGCGCTCTCCAGGGCCAGCTCGGCCGGCCCGCGCGAGGCCATGGAGTGGGCCGCGGCCCGGGTGAGCCACCCCGACGGGGAGGCCGGCCTCCCGGACATCCAGCTGGACTTTGCGTATGTGAGGTCTGC
This sequence comes from Cenarchaeum sp., assembly GCA_007570915.1. Lineage (GTDB taxonomy): Archaea > Thermoproteota > Nitrososphaeria > Nitrososphaerales > Nitrosopumilaceae > JAHRAL01. Next base: position 4,028 of record RKSK01000160.1, on the reverse strand, counting down.
GGCGATCCCGCTCTTTGATGAGTGCTGCAGCCTTGACGAGGCGACGCAGGAGCTCCCCGTGCGCCTGTGGCGGTTCCGTGCCTCGTGGCATGGCGGGGCGGCCGTGGAGGTTTGCTTTCGCGCGGTCATGCACAGGATGTCGGCCAGGCGCGAAGGCCGGGGCGCCAGGATCTGCGGCACGTTCACCGTGCTTGACGCAAGGCCGTTCGTGGAGTGGGCGTAGGGCCGCGGCCGGCGGCCTGCAGGCGGGAGCAAATGCTTATAATGTGCTGCCCGGCTCCTCGGTCGCATGGCGATCGACATTGCGCTGCAGCCCGCCAACGGCAAAAATTGGGACGACGCGTCCAGGATGTCGCTGGAGGAGCTCGACGGGGCCGCGTCCAGGGATCCAAAAGACGCCGCCGTGCAGTTCCACAGGGGAGCCAGGCTGGCCGCGAGGGGACGCTGGCGCGAGGCCGCATCCGCGCTGGACGTCGCCGCAGAGCTTGAGCCAGAGGGCGCGGCGATACGCATAGCCGGCGGCATCTCTTACATGGGCATGGGGGAGAACGAGAGGGCGCTGGAGGCGTTTGAGCAGGCCACCGCCATCAGCCCAAAAAGCGCGGCTGCCCAGTGCGCAAGGGGGCGCGCGCTGATTGCGCTGGGCCGCATATCCGAGGCGCTGGATGTGCTAGAGATGGCCGCGGATCTTGACCCCCACAGCTCGGGCGCGCACGAGGGGATGGGGCTTGCCCAGTACGTCCTGGGCTGGCACGACGGCGCGCTAGATTCGCTGGGAAGGGCAATGGCGCTAAACCCAAAAAACGCCGGCGCTCGCGCGTGGATGGGGGCTGCACTGTTTGAGGCGGGCGAGGTGGACGAGGCGCTTGAGGAGTATGACCGCGCAATAGTCCTTGAGCCGAGCCTGGCGTACCCGAGGATACTGAAATGTGCCGTGCTCCGCGCGCATGCCAGCCCCGTGGAGGCGCTCGAGGAGGCCGAGCGCGCAGTGTCCATGGAGCCGCGCAACCCGCTGTGCCTGGTCATGCGCGCGCTGACCCTGCACGACCTTGGGCGCAACGACGAGGCCCTGGAGGCGCTGCGCACTGTGGCAGGGGCGCAACCCAAGCTTGGCATGGCGCACGGCGCCCTTGGCCACGTGCTGTTCAGGCTTGGGCGCAACGAGGAGGCGCTGGAGCACCTGAGGGAGGCAGTTAGGATCAACCCAAGGGACGTCATGGCCCACGTCGAGATCGTCACTGCGCTCCTGGCGCTTGGCAGGTCGGGCGAATCCATTGACGCTGTCAACGAGGCGCACAAGCAAAACCCCAGAGAGGGCATATTTTACCTGTATATGGGGTGCGTGTGCAAGGTGAGGGGCATGGCCAAGGAGGCACAACAGATGTTCGACATTGCGCTGCGCCTCGATCCCGCGCTGGCCGTGCCAGAGTGACAGGTTCGCCCGGCGGCGGGGGGAAGCCGCCGGGGAGGCGACGCTGCCCCCACTGCGCAGCGCCCCTCCCGCGCATGGCCGCCCTTTGCGGGCGGTCGTGCGCAATTTCGGCCGGCGCGCGCAGGGGGCCGCGCCTGGCCGCACAACGCTGCCGGCGCGCCCGGCAACAAAAAAAGGGAGCTTGTGGGCACCGTGCCCGTGGCGTCTCGCCGATGGGCTATTCCCGCAAAAACCAGGCGCGGATCTTTGGCACTGTGACGGTCGCAAAGTCCGATTCCTTGAACTGCACGGTGTCAAACCGGGGAACCAGGCCCTCATAGGTAGTGATAGACCTCTTGATCTCCTCCCTAGTGCTTTCGTTCGGCTCAAGGTTTTCAAACCCCAGGTGGTCCTTGAAGTAAAGGCAGGCGTCACGAGAGAAGCACAGGTAGTTCTTGCCCGCATGGCAGCGGTTGTGCTCTTGGCTGCCCTCGAACTCCACTGTGCGGCCCAGCAGCCCAAAAATCTCCCTGTTCAGCTTGCCGTCGGAGCCATAGCTGTCCGCGTCCCACACCGCAAAGATCGGCATCCCGAGCGCCCTAAAGAACCTGATAAAGTGCGGCATGTTGCCAATGCCGTCGCACACGACAATGTTGACGTTGGCCTCGGCAAGCGCCCCCAGCGCGTACTTGCCGTCCCTGCCTATCGTGACGGAGAGCGTGGCCGTCAGCATGGCCTCGTCGTGCGGGCCCTCGACGAGTATGACGCCGTGCGAGAACACGCCCTCCGTTATGTGCCTCGACAGGCGCATCTGCTGCAGCGTGGGGTCGACCCCGCTGCCGCGGTTGGCACTCATGTTTAGCCTGGCGTCGCGCGTGATCCGGTAGAGGCCGAGCGGCTCGCGCAGGTCGACGAGCGCCGGCGAGTGCGTCGAGTAGACCACCTGGCACTTTCCCTCGCGCGTCAGCCTCTGGAAGGTGGCCAGTATGCGCCTCTGCCTCTGCGGGTGCTGGTGGAGCTCCGGCTCGTCGACGATCACCAGGAGCAGCCCGCCCCCGTCGCCCCTCTTGGCCTCGGCGTGCGTCTCTAGCGCCGCCATGTGGTAGGCGCGCCTTGTGCCGTGGCCCGCGGACCGGTGGCCGTGCCGTTTGCCCTTCTCTATAAACTCCGCCTCGATCACCGGATCCAGCCCCGGTGGCCTGACTGTGAGGCTCGCCTTGAAGTCTGGCGCGTAGCCGATCGGGTCGTTGGCGTACCCGCAGAGCTTCTCGTTCAGCGTGTTCTCAAACTTGCCTATGAAAACGCCTAGCCGCGCATAGCTCTCCTTCAGCCTTTTGCGCTCTGCGTCCATGTCGGCAGGGTCGAGCTCGTCGGCCACCACCCCCCTCAGAAACTTGGCGAGCTGCAGCTTGCTCTTGTCGGTGCCGTCGTTGTCCGTCTCGTGCTCGGCGGGCACAAAGACGGCGCTCACGGAGGCCAGTATGCGCTTCCTGGCGGCGGGCGTGAGGCCATCGGTGTCGACGTCTTCCATCTTGACCTCGTCGCCACGCATGCTCCACTTGCGCTCAATGGTGACGGGGAGATCCATTTCCTGCATTCCCTCGAGCGTGACGGCGACCGACACTGGCTGCTTTGGATCCTTAAAGTCGGCCGGCGCCGGCTTGGTCCCGTTGAAAAAGTGGTCCAGCGCGTACAGTATCGTCGACTTGCCCGAGCCGTTCGGGCCTACCAGCGCGGTCAGGGGCGACACCTTGAGCAGGATGTCGGAGGCGGCCTTTAGGTTCCTGATGTAGAGCTCTGTCAGCCTCAACGGCCGGCTGCAGGGTCCGCGTAGTATATAATTCGAGGAGGGCGGCGGGCCTGCGCCGCATGAATGGGCGCAAGGCGCCGCCCGGGCGCTTTTACGTTCATATATGACCCGATATGGCGCCCCCCGCCATGAGGATCACGGAGCTCCGCGCGGGCAACCTCAAGGCCGCAGCCAGGCCCGGGGCGAGGCTCCCGGGCATGGCGGCGCTTGCCGGGGCCAACGGGCCTGGCAAGACCACCATCCTGGAGGCGCCGGGGCGCTTTTTCCCGGGAACCGCAGTTCCGCGCGAGGGCCACAGGGGCCCGGGGCGGCCGGCCGCCATGTCCGCCAGGTTCGCCGGCGTCCCGCGCGCCAAAAGGCCCGTCACGGCCACAGGGGCGTGGGCGGCCCCGGGCGCCGTGCCGTCCACCAGGGCAAGCGGCGGGAGCCTGAGGATGTCTGCGGCAGTCCACGCTCGGCAGCGATTGCTTCCACCGGCCCAAGGGCAAGCGACAGGAGCCTGAGGATGTCTGCGGCAGAGGGCATTGTCGGGCCGGGTCGTGTGATCTTTGAGCATGCAGAGCACGAGTCCGGCGGTGGCGGGACGGACAGGAGCCCCCTGGGCCCACACATCCCAAAAGTGACCCCCGCGCCTGATCCGGGCCAAACAGATCTATAGGGGAACCCTGGCGGGCCGCCGATGCCGCGGCAAAAGGCGGAGCCGGAGGTGACGCAGATGGGCCGGGAGATGGCGGAGAACCGCAGCGCGCCCAGGGCCGTGACGCGCGTGCTCGCCCCGGCCGCGCAGGGCCTGCGCGCCGCGACCCG
>RKSK01000075.1 GCA_007570915.1 Cenarchaeum sp. | reverse complement strand
GCGCCCAACAGCCCCTGACGGCGCCCCTCCCCCGGGGCCGGGGCCGGGTGCCTGGCGGGGGGCGGGCTTGTGCCCTGGACGCCAGGGCGGAGGGCGGTCGCGGCTACAACCCGGTGGATCCCCGGTCGACATCCCGAAACTTTTGCCCTCCCCGCGCTCCCCTGGCCCATAGGGCGCCCGCGTCGCGTCAATGCTAGCGACTTTCACGCGCGCCCGGAAAATGAGCGCGGCAGGCCGCCCGGGGCGCCCCGTGCTGCGCCAACGCGTGCTGCGCCAACGCGTGCTGCGTGGAACCCGCCTGCGATCGCCAGCTGTTGGCCCAAGCGATCCGTTTTGTAAACAAATGTTGCCGGATCACGATATAGGCAAGGAGTCCCGTGGCCATGCGATGGCCGGGGCGACTTGCGCGATCATGATCGCAGGATCAGGTGGGACAGGAACTGCCGTGGGCAGGCGGTGTTGAGCCGTCATGCCAGAGTGGGTTTGCCATGTTGACGAGTCGGGCAACAGAAACGGCGCCGAGGGAGGGTCAGACTATTTTGTGCTCTGCGGAATTGCCGGAAGCCTCGGCTCGCTGGGCGAGCTTGCAGAGCGCATACGGAGGCTAAAGCTCGAGCTTGTCCCCCGCGCCGACCCTGCGAGCTGGGAGCTGCATGCGGGCGCCATGTTTCATGGCCGTGATAGTTCTCCGCTTGGGTCTATTGGTTTGCCAAAAAAGCTTGCCGTTATGAGAAGTGTTGTGAATCTAGTGTCTGATAGCGACGTCGTGCTGTTTAAAATTGCCGTTATGAGCAAAAAAATGCGCAAAAGTGGCGCCTCTGCCGCCAGGATAACGGAACAGGCGATGGCCCTCCTGGCCGAGCTGCTGGAGCGCCTCGCGCGGGAGCTGGGGGGCGGGACGGTGATCAGGGTCGTCTCTGACAACACGCACAAAAAGTACCGCCTGGCGATGGAGAGGGCGCTGTCGCGGCGGGTGACGGGGCGCGTGAGGCTTCCCCCCGGCGGGGAGCGGCGCGTGACCAGCATAGAGTTTGTGGACTCGCGCTCCAGCGCGCTAGTCCAGGCCGCCGACGCGATCGCGTACATCATACACCGGCATATTGCGGGAGACAAGTCGTTTGCCGACATGGCCGGGGTCATTGAGCGCAAGAGCTGGATCAGCCGAGGGAGGTGTGCGGAGAAAATAGGTTCGGGACGACGGGTCGGGTCAACCCGAAGCCGCCGCCCCTGGGGTGGCACCGTATACGTCGGCCGTCCTTGGCGGGGCGCGGGGAAGCGGGGGTAATATACCTATGGGGCTTGCCTAGCCGTGGGACGCCCCACGGCGTCACAAGGCACTGGGGGAGTCTGCGCTTGTGTTGCCTAGCCCCAGGACTCGGACGGCTAGCACTGAGGGCGCCCCGCGGGGCAGCTGCATCTAGAGCCAAGGCGCGGCTGGGGCGGACGTGACGGGTTTAGGCCCATTCCAACCACTTCCCGGAGGCTTTATACGCCGCTTTTTCCTGATCCGAACGCCCGCGCCGCGCGCACGTGCCAGTGCATGGCATGACTGTCCGCCTATGGCCACAAGCCGTTGGCCGGAGGCTAAAGCTCGAGCTTGCTCCCCATGCCGACCCCTCGAGCTGGGAGCTGCATGCGGGTGACATGTTCCATAACCGCGAGGGCCATATTCTTGGTTCCCTAAGCCCAGATCAAATGATGTCCGTCATGCGCAGGATAGTGGACATTGTGTGCGACTGTGGCGTCGTCCCGCTCGCGGCTGCGGTGCCAAGCAAGAGAATGCGCAGAAATGGCGCCTCTGCCGCCAGGATAACAGAGCAGGCCATGGCCATCCTAGTCGAGCTGCTGGAGCGCCTCGCGCGGGAGCTGGGGGGCGGGACGGTGATCAGGGTCGTCTCTGACGCCACGCACAAAAAGTACCGCCTGGCGATGGAGAGGGCGCTGTCGCGGAGGGTGACGGGGCGCGTGAGGCTTCCCCCCGACGGGGAGCGCCGCGTGACCAGCATAGGGTTTGTGGACTCGCGCTCCAGCGCGCTCGTCCAGGCCGCCGACGCGATCGCGTACATCATACACCAGCATGCCGGGGGCGACGAGGTGTGGGGATCTGTTTGAGGACATCAGGCGCAGGTCCCGGCTCCCCCGGGGGCAGGCCGGCATGAGAATCAGGTCGGGGCGACGGGTCAGGTAACCCTGAAACCGCCGCCCCTGGGGTGGCACCGTATACGTCGGCCGTCCTTGGAGGGGCGCGGGGGAGTGGGGGTAATATACCTATGGGGCAACCTGGCCCCATGGCGGCCGCAAGAGCCCGCAAAGTCCGCGAGAAACTGTTTTTACGTGGTTTCCAGGCCCGCGCGCGCGTTGCGCCTGCAAGACCGCATCGACTCGTACCCCGACTTTCCCAAAAAGGGCATACTCTTTCGCGACTATGCGCCCCTCCTGCGCGACCCCGAGGCGCTCTCGTTTGCGGCCGACGAGTTTGTGGCCCACTTTGGTGCGGACAGGGTTGACGCCGTCGTCGGCCTCGAGGCTCGCGGCTTTCCCGTGGCGACGGCGGTCGCCATGCGCATGCGCAAGGGCATGGTGATGATCCGCAAGGCCGGCAAGCTTCCCGGCAGGACGCGCAGCGTGTCATACGAGATAGAGTACGGCAGCGACACGATGGAGATGCAGGCTGGCGCGCTAAAGGCCGGAGACCGCGCGCTCATATGCGACGACCTCCTCGCGACGGGCGGCACCGCAGCGGCCGCCGCAAGCCTCGTGGAGGGGTCGGGCGCGACCGTCGCCGGCTTTGCGATTGTCGTGGAGCTGGAGGCCCTGCAGGGCATCAAAAAGATATCAAAGTACGACGTGAACGTGCTGGTGCGCTACTAGTGGAGCCCGCCGAGATTGCCATAATTGGCGGCACTGGAATGTACGACGCCGAGATGATAGACGATGTCGAGGAGGCCAGGCCGGCAACGCCTTACGGCGAGACGTCTGGCCCCATAACCGTCGGGACGTTCATGGGAAGGCGGACGGCGTTTCTGGCGCGCCACGGCAGGAGCCACGCGCTGCCGCCGCACATGATAAACTATCGCGCCAACATTGACGCGCTCCGCCAGCTCGGCGTGCGCAGGGTGTTTGCGCCGTCTGCCGTCGGGAGCCTGCGCGAGGAGGTCGCGCCGGGCGACTTTGCGCTGCCGTCGCAGTTTATCGACCTGACGCGCTCGCGCGCGGGGTCGTTCTCAGAGGAGGGGCGCGTCATACACATCTCGATGGCAGACCCCTTTTGCCCCGAGCTGCGCAAGTGTGCAGCAGACGCGGCCGCCGGGGGCACAAGGCCGCTGCACCGCGACGCGACGTACGTCTGCGTCGAGGGCCCGCGGTTCTCGACGAGGGCAGAGTCGGCACTCTTTAGGTCGTACGGCGCGCACGTCATCGGCATGACTCTCGTGCCCGAGTGCCAGCTCGCGCGCGAGGCCCGCATGTGCTATGCGTCGATATCGATGGTCACCGACTATGACGTGTGGGCCGACCGGCCCGTCAGCGCCGGCGAGGTCGCGCGCGTGATATCCGAGAACGCCAGGGCAGTGCGCGATGTCCTCGCCGGCGCCGTGGGGTCCGTCCCCGCCGAGCCCTCGTGCGCGTGCGCCGCGGCCCTTGACGAGGCGGGGCTCTAGTCCAGAAACGACTCCTTGCTGAGGTTGTCCGGCACGCTCATGTCACCCTGCAGGAGCGCGCGCTGTATTGCCATGGCGGCCTCCTCGGGGTCGTGGCCAGCCGAGCGGAGGGCCTCGCGCGTGCCCTCGTCGAGCTGCGCGCCGACGTTCTGGCCGCCTATCCTGCCAAAGGCGATCGCCGTGAACGGGTAGGACGCGCCGCCGAGCTCAAACGTGCCCCTTATCCTCGCGGCCATCTGCGTGCCGTCGACGGACTCGACGTGCACGCTAGGGTCCAACTCCCCTCCCCGTGATCTCCACGGCCCCGTTGACGTGGTCGTCCACCAGAAAGCTCCAGTGGTGCCCGTCGCGGACGGAGTGGTTCTCGACCTCGAGGCCGACCTGCTTTTCGCCGAGGCACTCGTGCGAGACGCGGCCGGACTTGGCGAGGCGCGCGAGGCGCCACTTGTCGCGGCCCTTTTGGAGCTGGCACACGATGACGGCCCAGCGCTCGCCTGCTGCGAGCTCGGGCATCCCGATCTCGTCGGATATCGACTCTATTCCGAGCTGCTTTTCCTCGCAAAAGCGGCTCTTGCAGGCGGGGCAGTGCCACACGTCCACCGAGCCGACGGTCCGCTCGTCAATGTTGATGTTGATGACGCCATAGTACACGGGCTGGTGCCTGCACCTGTCGCCGCTCACCGCGAGCCGCCCCCTTCTGCGCCATGCCTTGCCCTCGCGAGGTCGTACTCGGCCTCTAGCGACGCGCCCACGCCGTCGATCGCGTCGTTGCGCGACGGGGCCCTGCCGGCCGCCTCGCATGACCTCCTGTACATGTTTACGGCCGCAAAGCGCGGGTGCATTGACTCAAACCTGCCGTTGCCATAGTCGATGAGGCCGCCGAGGGCGACGAGCGCGCGCGCGGCGGCGAGGGCCTCGTCCTCGCCTATTCCGAGCTCGCCGGCGACGCGCGCGGCGTCCATCGCGCCGCTGGTCGCTATCAGAACGTACGTGCGCGCCTGCGCGGCGTCCAGGCCAGCCTCCCTAGAGAGGACGCCGGCGATCCCGTCGTGCGTCCCGGCCACCCTAGCGCCCCCCCGGCGGCGCGCCCCTGACGAGAAACCGCCTCGCAAACCTAAACGCCACGACGAGCGCCCCCACGTGGGCCGCGGCGGCGGCGACTGCGGCCACCGCCATGTCCCCCGAGTAGGCCCACACGGCCGCAAAGGCGGCCAGCGACGGCCCCGTTATCATTGCGCCGAGCACCGACCCCTTGTAGAGGAGCTCGCGCGTGCCCATCCCGCCTGCCATTCCGCCGCGCGCGACGGCCCGCCGGGTAATAAAACAAGCGCGCGTCGCGCGGGGGGCGGCCGGGCGGCCCGCGCGCGCCCGCCCCTAGCAGTTAAATGGCGGCCGGGCGGCCGCGCCCCGCAAGGCGCGTGCTTACCAACGGCCGCGCCCAGGGGCCGGCGGGCCACCCCCAAGCGACCCGCCGGCCCTGCCCCCGAGTCCCGGAAAGCCTGCGGCATTGCCACATGCGGGCGGCGGCGCTCTAGTAAGATGCGGATCCGGCAGCCGCCACAAAGCGCCTGCGCCGGCGGCAACGCGGGCAAGGCCCGCGCAAGTGGCGGCCTGCGCCCTGGCGACACCTGGCGCGGGCGCAGCATACAAGTTATTACCACGCCCTTGGGGCGCGCGAGGCGTGAGGCGCATGCTTTTGCCGGTCGCCGCCGCGGCTGCCGTTGCCGTGGCCCTGCTCGGCGCGTCGCTTGCCGCAGCGCAGGGCGATCCGCAGGGGGAGCCGCTGGTGCCGGCGTGGATACGGACGCTGGCCGCGGCATGGTCCGGGGGCGACATTTCTGATGCCGAGTTTGTCGCGGCCATGGGGTTTTTGATCAACGAGGGGATAATGCCCTCGCCCGACCAGCATGCGCAAGACGACGATCTGCCCGAACCGGCAGCTCAGGACCACGAGCACGCCCTTCATAGCGTTCAGGACAACGTGGAATATGGCGAAGATTATGAGCACTATGCGCACCACACTGACAGCATTGCCGACATTGTGGCTCCAGACGACGAGGGCAAGTGCTTTGACAGGTTTGGCAACGTTCGCACTCCCAGCATAAAACTAAAGTTCAGCAACAACGAGTACATAAAGACGCTTGTTGACGTTCACGGTGCAGGGGTGACCGTCGATCCCGAAAACAAGAACCGGCCGCTATGGTACCAAATTTTCAACGACACGCACTCTGTCAGCCCCGTTTACTATATCCGGGCATTTGCCAGCGGGCTGCAAGTCGACGACGTAATATGGATGTACCACATGCAGATCGGCGAGGAGTACGAGATAAGATCCGTGTACGGGAACCAATGCGGCCGCTCCACGATGATGCTGGGCTACTAGTGCCGGCACGTGGTGGCCCGCGGTTCGGGCCGGCCCGCCGCCCCTGGAGC
>RKSK01000114.1 GCA_007570915.1 Cenarchaeum sp. | reverse complement strand
TGGGCTTGAGGACCGCCATCTGCAGGACCTCCGAGCGCTTTTTCTCGCCGCCGGAGAAGCCCTCGTTGAGGTAGCGGCTCAAAAACTCGTCCTTGAGGCCCACGCGCGCGAGGTTGTCCTTGAGGTACTTTTGGAACTCGCGGACAGTGATAAAGACCTCGCGGTCCTCGCCCTGTATGGCCTTGCTGAGCGAGTTGTACGACGTCCGCAAAAAGTGCGAATAGCCGACGCCGGAGACCTCGACTGGGTACTGGAAGCCCAAAAAGAGGCCCCTCCTTGAGCGCTCGTCGGCCGTCATCTCGAGGAGGCTCTCGCCGTCCAGGAGGATGTCGCCGGAGGTGACCTCGTACTTTGGGTGCGCGAGGAGCGTGTAGGCCAGCGTCGACTTGCCCGAGCCGTTGGGCCCCATTATCGCGTGGACCTCGCCGGGGCCGGTCTTGAGGTTTACGCCCTTGAGTATCTCCTTGCCCTCGCGCCTCACGTGGAGGTCGCGTATCTCGAGGCGGGCCATCTGGCGCGCCCCCTGCGGGGGATGGCTTATAGCGTTGGCGTATATTAGCTCGGCCTAAGGCCTCACGCCGGCGCGAGCGTCACGCTCAGGCGGTAGCTCCTCAGGAGGTCCTTGCAGCGCGCGCGGATCGTCACCTCGGTCACCTGCGCGACGGTCGACATGTCGCGCTGCAGGACGCCCTGGCCCCTGAGCATCGAGGCGACATAGATGTAGGCCGCCGCGATCCCCTGCGGCGTCTTGCCGCCCGCAAAGCCGCCGTTGCGCGTCATTCCCGCTATCTTGAGGGCGAGGCGCTCGACTCGCGGGTCGGCCCGCGTGATGTTGGCCTGGTCAGCATGCCGACGAGGCGCCTGTCCTCGTTGCTCGTGACGCGCACGCGCGAGTTCCACCTGTCTATGCGCTTTATCGTCGAGGCCATCTCCGAGCCTATCGAGCTGCCGGCGGCGTCCCTGCCCGTGGTCGCTATCTTTGTGGCAAGGCCCAGGTCGTGCTGCGAGTATGTCATTGTGCCTGACGCGCGCGCGAGGCCAACCTTGTCGTCATAGCCGGCCCGTGTCGTCTCCGGGCCCATGTCGACCATCTGGTCGGCGACGACGATCCCGCACGACTGGCAGACGGTCTCGCCACGCTCAATGTCGTCCATTAGCGCGGTGCTGCTGCACTCTGTGCACGCCGGCGTCTCGAGGCTGGCCACCTGCGCTGCCGCCTGCGGCGCGGACTGCGCCGCGGCGGCGCTGCCCGCCTCAAGGCGCCCGGCGCTCATCGCCTTCGCCCCCCGTGGCGCGGCTTGCGCCCGGCGTCAGCGCGCCGGGCCGGCTCCTTGCGCGCCGCTGCGCGGCGGTCCGGGCCCCGCGGGCCGCGCGCCGCCCTGCGCGCGCCGCCTGCGCCGCGCCGCGGCTGGCGCTGGCCGCCGCTTGGGCCGGGCCTCCGTGAACTGGCTGCGCGGCGTGCCGGGGCGCGCCTGCCGGATCCCGTGCCCGGCTTTTGCCCTGCGCGGCGGTCCGGGCCCCGCGCCGCCCTGCGCGCGCCGCCTGCGCCTGCGGTGCCGCGCGCCGGCGCGCGCGCGGCGCGCTCGTCGTCCGGCGCGAATATGTCGCCGCCGACGTGCGGGCCGATATTGTTGGTCAGCGGGCTCGCCGAGGCGAACGGGCGCGCGACGGGCCCGATGGTCTCCATCACCCTGGCAAGGCGCGTCCCGCGCCTGTCATGCAGGACGGCCCCGTCCCTGACGGGGCTGGCCAGCTCGACGATGACCCTGCCGCTCTTGGCAACGTGAGCTATGCGACCGACCGCTTTCAAGCGACAGGGGGTTAAACATACTCATATCATAAGGGTCCGGTCAAAAATACTTGATCTTGAAGCTAGGGGCGATCCCTCTTGCGCCTGGCCCGCGCCTCGACTAGGCGTGCGGAGATGGACCCCATGAGCGAGGACTTTGGGGCCGACTTTGGCACGACAATGTACCCCGAGCGCACGTACTGGCGCCGCGGGTGCCTCACCGAGCCCTCCGAGGAGGTGACCTCGAGGCCCGCGGCCCTCGCGGCCCCCTCGAGCTCGGCCAGCGACGGGTCAAAGACGCAGCGCTCGCGGCCGAGGCGGCGGCCCTTGGCGCGCGTTATGGTCTTGTTGAAGTAGTCCAGCCAGATGACGACGTGGTCATAGTCCTTCATTGCCGCGCCCCCGCCGCGCCGCGCCCCAGCCGCGCCGCCGCATGGCCATCGCGCACGGCTCGGCCGCCCGCGCGCGCCGCGGCGCCCCGCCCCCAGCGCCGGCGGGCAAAAGCCAGCTCCGCGCCTTGTGGCCTTTTTGCGCGCGCTTGCGGGCCAAAACGCCTCAAGGCGGGTGGCGCGCCTGCGCTAGCGGGCACGGGAAAGCGGGGCATGGCGCCGCGCGCGCGGCGCGCCCCCGCGCCATGGACGGCCGGCATGGGGCGCCAGGCCGCCGCGCCAGCGCTCATTGCGCCGGGACCGCGTTCACAACGCCGTCCTGGCCGGGGCGCGAGACGACCCTGCACTTGCCGGCCTCCGTCTCTAGTATCGCGCCGCGCGTTATGATGCCGCGCCGGCGGTAGTCGTTGTTTGTCGGGTTGTCGAGGACCTTTAGTATCCTCGTGCGGACGGCCTTTTGGCCCGGGGCCGCAAGGTTGGCGTGGTCTGCGGCCTTTAGGGCCGTCTTGCTCGCGCCGCCGCGCACGGCCCGCGTGACCGTGGCCTGCGGGCCGGACGGCGCCTCGTTGGGGTAGCGGTCCGTCTCGTACTTGCGCCGCGTCCGCAGCGGCCTCCTGCGCCCTCCGGTGACCTTGCTCGTGGCAAGGTTCTCCATTGACTTTCTCACGGCGCGCGCCGCGCGGGGGCTCTAATTTATACAAATCGCCCATGCCCGCCCCGCCGCCCACGACCACGGCCCTGGCGCCGCGCAGGTCAAGGTCGACTATCAACGGCGCGGGGCGCGCCGGCCGTCCCCAACTTAAATAGAAAATCCCG
>RKSK01000205.1 GCA_007570915.1 Cenarchaeum sp. | reverse complement strand
ATCCTGGCGTGGGCCAATCGGGGCGCGCGCGCCCGGCCGCCGGGGTAGGCTTAAAAGGAGCGGATCGGGCGCGCGCGCCCCGATTGGCCCACGCCAGGATACTCCGGAGGCTTCGCGAGGAGAAAACCAACTACCGCAAGCGCAGGGCGATGCTCATGGGCAAGAGCCCGTTCGTGACGGTCCACATATCCAACGAGAACGCGCAGGTCCAGGTCCTCTCGCCCGGCATGGCCGGGGACCGCGTCCTGGCCTCGGCCCACTCGCGGTTCCTCCTCTCCAAGGGCTGGAAGGCCGCAGCGGCGCCCGCGCGAGGAGGAGGAGCCGTGGGTCCCAAAGACCTCGCTCGGGAGGCGCGTGGCCGCCGGCGAGATAACGACGATGGAGGAGATACTCGAGGCCGGGATGCGCATCCAGGAGGCCGGAATCATCAAAAAGCTCCTCCCGGACCTCGAGACCGAGGTCGTCGACGTGGGGATTATACAAAAGATGACGGCCAACGGCCAGTCCACGCGCTTCAAGGCGATCGTCGCGGCCGGCAACTCCAACGGGTGGCTCGGCATAGGCCAGGGCAAGTCAAAGCAGATACGCGTGGCGATCGAAAAGGCGACGAGCCACGCCTACCTCAACGTGAGCCCGATAAGGCTGGGCTGCGGGAGCTGGGAGTGCAGGTGCGACCAGAGCCACTCGATACCCTTCAAGGTCAGGGGGCGCGGCGGCAGCGTCACGATCGAGATATTTCCCGCGCCGCGCGGCCTGGGTCTCGTGGCCGGCGGCAAGGTGAGGCGCCTGCTGGAGCTCGCCGGCCTGCGCGACGCCTGGACGTCCGCAAAGGGATCCACTACTACAATGACGTCGACGTCAAAGGCTCTCCTCGAGTGCCTGCGGCAGACGTTCAGCCAGGGTTGATGGTGTGGTGGCGGGCGCTTACCTTGTTGTCAGGATAAAGGGCCAGGCCGACGTGCCGCACTGGGCCGCGCGCACCCTTGAGCTTCTGCGCCTCGAGAAAAAGTTCCGCGCGACGATCGTGCCCGCGCGCGACAACACGCTTGGCATGCTCAACAGGGTAAAGCACTATGTCGCCTGGACCGAGGCCAGCGCCGAGCTCACGCGTGAGCTCCTCGACTCGCGGGGCCACACGAGCGGCTACCGCCGGCTCGCCGGCGGCCCGATGCCCGAGGGCTACTCTAGCACGGCCGAGCTCGCCGAGTCGCTGGCCTCCGGCGCCGTCTCGATGGGGCGCGTCAAGGGCCTCAAGCCGTGGTTTGCCCTCGCGCCGCCGCGCCACGGCTTTAGGCGCAGCACAAAGAGGATGCGCGGCCAGAACGGCATACTCGGGCAAAACCCCGACCTCGCCGAGCTCGTCAGGAGGATGATGGGCTAGTGGCGACGCGCCTGCGCAAGACGCGAAGGCTGCGCGGCTCTCGCACCCACGGGTGGGGGCAGGTCGGCCAGCACAGGGCCAGCGGCCACAAGGGCGGCCTCGGCGCCTCCGGGCAGCTAAAGCACCACTTTAGCTCCATGCTGCGCGACAACCCTGACCACTTTGGGCACGACTCGACGCGGCCGCCGCGGTCCAACGACGCGAGGAGGTGGGCCGCGGTCCGCGACCTGGGCGACCTGTACGAGCGCCACGGCCGCGAGGAGGGCGGCAGGCGCATAGTCGACCTGCGCGCGGCAGGCTATGACAAGCTCCTCGGCGGCGGCTCGCCGGGCGGCGCGTACGCCGTGCTCGTGGACAGGTTCACGCCGTCGGCGGCAAAAAAGGTCAGCGACGCCGGCGGCGAGATTGTGGGCCAGGGCCCCGAAGGCGCGCAGGGGGGGACGGTGAAGGGCGATGGCTGAGGGGACGCTCACCAACGCGATACACCGCATGGTCTCCGTCGCCGAGCCGTACCTCCCGCAGGTCCCAAAGCCAAAGCGCAAGCTCCCGCTGCAGACGAGGCTCATGTGGTCGGGGTTTGCGCTGCTGATCTACATGGTGATGGCGCAGACGCCTCTCTTTGGCGCGCAGACGCCAGAGTTTGACTTTTTGGCGTTTGCGCGCGTCATATTCGCCTCGCAGCAGGGCACGCTAGTCGAGCTTGGGATTGGCCCGATCGTCACGGCGGGCCTCCTCATGCAGCTCCTGCGGGGCTCGGAGATCATAAAGTTCAACTTTAAAAAGCCCGAGGAGCGCGGCGTCTTCCAGACGGCGACAAAGCTCGTCTCGTACGTCGTCATCGTCGTAGAGTCCGTCGTCTACGGGATCGCCGTGTACGGCGGCAACATCACGGACCCAAACGTCCTCTACATACTGATCGGGCAGCTAATGGCCGCGTCGGTCATCATCATGTTCCTCGACGAGCTCATCCAAAAGGGCTGGGGCCTCGGCAGCGGCATAAGCCTGTTCATCATGGCGGGCGTCGCGCAGCAGATACTCTGGAGCCTCTTTAGCCCCCTGCCTGCCGGAGACGGGGGGACGATCGGCATCCTGCCGTTCATAGGCCAGTCCGTGGCAGCCGGCGACCTCTCTGACGTGTTCTTCCGCTCAAACCAGCTCCCGAGCATATTTGGCCTCATACTCACGGGCGTCGTCCTGCTGATACTCGTCTACACGCAGGGCATGAAGGTCGAGATACCCATAGTGTCCACAAAGTACAGGGGGTTCTCGGCCGTCTACCCGATAAAGCTGATGTACGTCTCCAACATACCCGTCATACTCGCCTCGGCCCTCACGGCAAACGCCGTGTTCATCGGGCAGGTTATGTGGGCCAACTCCAACCCTCTAAACAACAACGCCTTTATGAACCTCCTCGCGCAGTTTGACCCGACAAACCCGTCGACCCCGATCGGGGGCCTGGTCTACTATGTCACGCCGCCGCGCGGGCTCGACATAGCCGTGCTAGACCCCACGCGCGCCGTCGTCTACGTGCTCTTCATGGTGGGCATCGTCGTCGTCTTTGGGAAGCTCTGGGTGGAGCTCGGGGGCCTCTCGCCAAAGAGCGCCGCCAAGAACCTCCTTGACGCCGACGTGCAGGTGCCAGGGTTCAGGCGCTCAAACAAGCCCATAGAGGCGCTCCTCAACAAGTACATACCGTCGGTGACCATCCTCGGCTCGGTCATACTCGGGCTGCTCGCGGGCATATCGGACGTTCTCGGCGTCTTTGGGACCGGCATAGGCGTGCTCCTGATGGTCGACATACTCATAAACTATTACAACCAGCTCGTCCGGGAGCAGGTCGAGGTGGTCATGCCCCGGCTCGGTGCGATCCTTGGCAGGCACTAGGCGCGTGGTCATCGTGGGGATCCCTGGCGTGGGCAAGACAACGGTCGTCGAGCACATCGTGCGCATACTAAAGAGCCGCAACACGGGCGTGCGCGTCGTCTCGTTCGGCACCGAGATGCTCGAGCACGCCAAGAGGCGCGGGATAAAGGACCGCGACGCGCTCCGCAAGGAGGGACGCGACGAGCAGGAGCGGCTGCAGCGCGAGGCGGCCAAGTCCATCTCGGTCATAGACTCCGAGGTCGTCGTGATAGACACGCACGCCTTTATCGCCACGCCGTCGGGGTACTATCCGGGCCTCCCCTCGCCCATACTCGACATCATCCGCCCCACGCACCTAATATCGCTGACTGCCAAGCCCGAGAGGATATTCAGCCGGCGCGAGCAGGACAAGTCCCGCACGCGCGACCCCAACTCGATATCGGGGATCAAGCGCGAGCTTGCCATACAGGACGCGATGCTCTCGGCGTGCTCTGTCCACTCCGGCTCGCCGGTCATGCCCGTCTTTAACCGCGACGGCGAGGCCAACGACGCGGCAGAAAAGATACTCAGGAGCGTGGGCCTGTGACGCTGGAGGGGATCGCGCTTGCGCTCTCGCACCTTGCGCTGCAGGGGGACCTGTTTGGCGTCGCCGCCGGCCCGCTCGGCAGCGCGGACCCCGTCATACGCGGCACGCTCGCCTCGATGGCGGGGATACTCGGGTTTGCCATAATGCTAAACCTGTTCAACGCCTTTATCCGGCGCAAGCTCGTGGACCAGTCAAAGTTCCGGAGGATAATGCGGGAGACGCGCGCTTGGCAAAAGGAGCGCATGGCGGCGTACCGCGCAAAGGACGAGAAAAAGCTCGCCGAGCTCTCAAAAAAGTCCGCGTACATGAGCAAGCTCAACATGGAGGTGATGCAGATGAACATGCGCCCCATGATGATAACGTTCGTGCCGCTCATACTCATATTCTACTTTGTCCTCCCGCCGCTGTTCTCGTACACGGTCGCGCTCTCGCCCATACCGCTAAACGTCATACCGGGGGACTTTTTCCAGCTCACGTGCACGGCCGAGCAGGCCGCGGACCCCGAGCACGTCTGCGAGGAGGAGAACGCCGTGTACTTTTGGGCGTGGTACTTTTTGTCGTCGGTCGCCTTTAGCGGGATAATAATGAAGATCACAAAGACGTCCATGGACCTGGGCTGATGGAGTCCATTGTCATATCAGGCCCGCCCGCGGTGGGAAAGACGACCGTCGCCGTCGCCCTTGCCGGCAGGTTTGGCATGCGGCACGTGAGCGGGGGCGACGTCCTAAAGGAGATTGCGGGGCGCAACGGCGCGCCGGGCGGCGGCGACGACTGGTGGGACAGGCCGGAGGGCATGGCGTTCCTGGAGCGGCGCATGGCCGACGACAGGTTTGACCGCGAGGTCGACGGCCGCCTCGCCGAGATCTTTGAGGCCGGAGGCGCGGTCATAACGAGCTACACGCTGCCCTGGCTGGTCAGGGGCGGCACAAAGATGTGGCTTGCCGGCTCGCACGAGAGCAGCGCGAGGCGGATGCGCGCGCGCGACAATATGGGGCACGACGAGGCACTCGCCGTCACGCGC
>RKSK01000113.1 GCA_007570915.1 Cenarchaeum sp. | reverse complement strand
GGCCGGCGTCGAGGCCGCCGACGGGATAGGCCCGCGCCTCGAGTCCATACCCGTGCGCGGCGACCTCACGCCGTCCACGCCGGCCGACGACGACGGGGCCGCCATCGTGCTCACGTTCAGCGAGGACCTAGACCCGGCGACCGTGGGGAGGTCAGGGATGACGTCGCCTCCGGGCATGGTCAGGGAGGGCATGGGCGTCGCGGCGCGCCTCCTGATCGACGCCAGCTCGCCGACGGGGTTCAAGGTGCCGCTGCTCGACGACAGAGCCTGCTCGACGGGCCTGAACTGGAGCCCGGCCACGTACACCGTCGCAGTCGACGCCGACGGCAACACCGACCTGGCCGACATTGTTCCGACTGCCGACGGCATGGGCCTGCAGCGCGGCACGCAGGCAAACACGGTTCGCGTCGCGCACCCCACGTTCTCGTCGTCGGACATGTCGCAGCGGATATTCTGGTTCTGCCTCACGCCGCCGTCGAGCGACTATGACAACTGGCTGGCCAACTCGGCGGTGCGCGACACGGCCGGCAATCCCTACGTGGCCGTCGAGGCGCCGCCGCACGGACAGCATGTCGCCGCCGCAGACTCGCGCGCCCCCGAGTTCACCGCGACGGTGACGTCCGCGACGGAGATTAGCGTCTTTTACGACGAGCCGGTCCGCCTCAAGGCCGGCGCCTCGATAGACGCCTCCGAGTGGCGCGTCGACACTACGCCAAACGACGCGACGGACAACGCCGACGGCGCGACGTGGCTCACGCCGTCGTCGGTGTCGCACTCGTTCGGGCCAATGCTGCGCCCCGAGTACTATGCGTACGGCCACCCAAGGCACCTCGAGCCAACCGACGCGCGCCTCGGCATCGTCCTGACCTTCGCCGGCGCCATGTTTGACCCCGACCAGGGCCTCGAGGAGGACGGCTCGGACGACCGCCCGAGGGTCCACTACACCTCCTCGGGGGCAACAGTCGACGTCGAGGACGTGTACGGCAACGACGCCGCCTCGCCGGCCAGCGTACAGTCGCGCGACTCGATACCGCCCGGCGTGACCTCGCTTGTCGTCGAAGTCTCGACGGCCTCGACGGAGGGCGCGCCGGTGCCCAACAAGCAATACGCGCGCGCGAGCGCGTCGAGCCCGGTCGCCGTCACGTTCACCGTGACCTTTGACGAGGCGCCAGACCCAATGCAGGCGCCCATACTGGGCATACTCGCCGACGTCACCGAGTCGACGACCGTGGCGGCCACGTCCGGCGCGCGCGACGAGGCGCGCGTGTGGCACATGACCGAGACGGCCGCCGACGACGGGCACACGTGGGAGTACACGTGGACCGTGACGAACATGCTGCCCGGCGAGTCGACGCCGCGCGGCTGGGGCTCTGGCTTTGGCCTCTTTTACGGCATACTCGTGCAGGACAGCGACGGCAACGCGCTCGTCTACACGCAGGACGGCCGCTACCCGGACGGCAGCCGGCCCCAAGTCACGCTCGACTCGGCGGCCCCGGCGGCCGTCTCCGTCGAGATGCGCGGCCGGCCCGCAGGCTCGGACGCGGCGTTCACGTCGACCGTCGGCAGGCCCGGCAGCGAGGTCGAGCTCCACTTTACGGTCAGCGAGCGCGACGACCGCCTCGTCCACGCAGAATCCGGCTCGGGCGACGCGACAATGTACGCGCCGGGCCTCGAGGCGTCGGCCGTGTCCTTCTTTTCGGGGGCCGACACCACGCAGGCGACCTCGCTTGCAGGCCCCGAGGTCATCTCTGGCGTCTCGCACTATCGCGCCAGGGCGACGATACCTGCCGGCCACGCCGACGGGACCATAGAGTGGGCGATATCGATACTCGACATATACGGCTGGTCTGCGTCGACGGACAGCGGCGACGTCGGGATGACGGGCCACCCTGCCTCTCTGGGCTTTAACGTGGACGGCACGGCGCCCGAGATCGTCGCGGCGTCAAGCCACGCAGGCGTCGACACGACGGGCGGGACGCGCGCGGCGACAGACGCGCTGGCCACGTCGGCCGGCGCGGGCGCCACGGTGCTCGTCGACATCACGTTCAACGAGGCCATTGGCGGCACGCCGGAAGTCAGGGGGACGGGCACGCGCCTGGTCGTAGCCGAGGACGGCACGGGCGAGCGCGTGGACCACGAGTTCCACGCCGCCGCGGCCATGACGGCAGTCGCCGGCTCGGGCAACACGAGGTGGCAGCACTCGTGGACAGTGCCGGCCGCGTCGTCCGTGGAGCACCACGACTCGACGTACCGCGTAGAGCTGCTCATGCCCATGGACGAGGCCGGCAACACGCAGATGACGTGCGCGGGCTGCCCAGGCCTCAACGACGTCCAGGTGGACAACGTCGCGCCGTCGATGACGGGCCTGTCCTTCATCCACGGCGCGGACGACGCGGGGGGCAGGCCCATACCGTGGGCCGCGATCGAGTACACGGACCACGGCGGCCTGCGGGCCGACGGCCTGCGCGCCTACCTGAACACGACGTCGGCCGACGCGGCCCTAGCCGGCGCCGGCCACCTGCTCGTCAAGGCCGGCGACATCAGCCTCAGCAACCCCGGCACCGGCGCCGCGTGCGTCGCGGCGGCGGCGACGTGCACGACCCACGAGGGCAGCACGGTGGACTCGAGGCAGGGCCTCTTTTTCCGGTTTGACTATGGCGCCGGCACGGCCTCGGCGACGGCCCTCACGGACAGGGCCGGCAACGCCGCGTCCTGGGACCAGCCCGACCCCGGCCCGCACCCGACCTCGGGCGAGCGCTTTACTGACCCGAGCGGCTTTAGGGAGGCCTCGGCCCGCTTTGCCAACGCCGACGACCCGCTCCCCGTCGTCGGCGGCGTCGCGCCGGCCTCGATCAACCTCGGGCCCCTCGGCCTCGGGCCGGCCGGCGAGGCGCTCCTCTTTGACGTCGCCTACTCGCCGCCGCCGGCCGCCGGCGCCTCGCTCACGCTAGCGGCCGGCACGGACGCCGGCGGCCTCACGCCGGCGAGCCCCGCCCTGGCCCTCGCCGCGCTGCCTGCGGCCCTTGCGCCCGAGTACTATGCGACGATAATGCCGGCGGACGCCGGCGAGGACGGCGCGGCACAAGCGTCGCTCGCCTCGATGGGCGCCGCGGCGGCCGTCGACGCGGGCCGGCTCGAGAGCCCGGCATCGCCGGTCCTCCTCTCCCACCCGGCCAGGGTGACGCTGCCCGGCGTCCCCGGCGCGGCCGCGGCGCACGTCTTTTGGATATCAAACTCGCACACGGCCGACGCGTCAGACGACAGGGTGCACTCGGTGCCAGAGTGCAGGAGGTCGACGGCGGCCGCCGCCGACGCCGGCGACGTCGCCGCGCGCGCGCAGCCGGACCCGCTCGACCCGTCGGCGTACGCGGCCGCCGATAACGCCGAGTGCTTTGTGCGCGACGCGCGGGCCGACGCGATACACGTCTGGACAAACCACTTTACGCCCTTTGGCGCGAGCGCCGAGATGCGCTCCGAGGCCGGCGGCTCGGGCTGCGACGACTGCTCGCCACCGACGCTGGGCGTCGACTCGACGGGCGCAAGGCAGGTCGTGGGGGGCTTTACCTACAACGGCGTGGCCCACAACGTCGACTATTACTACACGCCCATGCCGCTCATCGAGGTCGAGACGGGAGTCGAGAACGTCGCGGTCCTCAAGATATTCGAGGACAGCGGCGTCGAGCGCCTCGCGCACGCGGGCCTCGCCTTTGGGCTTGGCCGCGGGCAGCACTTCGCCGAGGCCGAGGCCGAGATCAGGGTCTCCATAGGGCACGGCGGCGGGCTCTCCATCGCGCTGGACGACGAGTCCGGCGCGATAGACGCCGAGACGCTGCGCGTGGACCGCGACGTGCAAAAGTGCATGCCCGGCGGCGAGGCCGACTGCACGGTCCTCACGATACACCACACGTTCATGGAGCCCCTCGAGTTTGACGTCGTGTCGACGAACGTCTGGGACACGAGGCGCAACGCGTGGCAGAACTTTTACAACCACGGCGTGCACGTCGACGGCAGCTCGCTAAACCCGCAGCGCGGCGTCGAGGTCAACGGCGGCGAGCAGGTCCTCTACCCGCTCATATCGGCCAGGGTCGACGATGACGGCGACGGCATATACGACTATGACGAGCGCCACGTGACGTACATGCTCGACGAGGGGTACGGCGTCTGGAGGCTGACGCCGGACGGGACGTACGCGCCGCTGCGCAACCTGCGGGCCCTCCACCACGACGTCGACGACTCGATGTACGCCGACGGCAGGATACGCACGCACGGCGCCGAGAGGTCGTCCGAGCTCTTCGCAGTCGAGGTCTCGAGGCAGGCGGCCATCGCCGAGGCGATAATGGCCGAGATGGGCATCGCCGTCGAGGCAAACGAGATGCCAGTCGCCGAGCCCTCGCCGTACGAGGGCATGACCGTCGAGCCGCGCCTGGAGCGCCTGAGCGAGGAGATTGCCGCCGAGATAAACGTCGCCGAGCGCCTCATCGCCTCGATGCTCGCCGAGCCGGCCGCCGCCGAGCCGGCCGGCTAGCGCCCGCGGGGCGGGCCTGGGGGCGCCGGGGACGGTG
>RKSK01000146.1 GCA_007570915.1 Cenarchaeum sp. | reverse complement strand
CCGACGTGATCCGCGCGATCCCGACCGTCGCCGCGGGCCACTATGGCGCGCTGGGCAACACGCGCCTCAACGAGGCCGGCGACCTGGCAGGCGCCGACTATGACGTGTGGGCCACGTCAGGCGGCGAGTGGGTCAACCGCGGCAAGTACGTCTTTGAGTCCGGCACGTTCGCGCCGCCGGCCGGCGGGGAGGCGGCATAGGTGGCCTCGGGGGGCCGCGCCGCGGCGGTCGGGATCATCGCGTTTATCGTGGGCGTCACGGCGGGGTTTTTCGCGACGGGGGGCAACACGATAGCCGACGCGGGGGACGGGGCCGCGCCGGCCCTCGAGGGCACGTACACGCTGGGCCACGTCGCGCCGCTCTCCGGCGACCTCTCGCAGTACGGCAGCGACGGGATCGCCGCCGCCCGCCTCGCCGAGGCCGACTTTAACGGGTACCTCGGGGAGATCGGCGCGGGATGGCGCCTTGCGCTGGCCCACGAGGACACGCAGACAAACCCCGCGATCGCGCTGGACAGGATCACGTCGCTCAAGGCGCGCGGCGTCGACGCCGCGATCGTCTACTCTAGCGCCGCGGTCAACTCGATAAAGGGTTATGTCGACGCCAACGGCATGACCGTCATAAGCGGCACGTCGACTGCGCCGCAGCTCGCCGTCGCCGGCGACGGCGTCTTCAGGCTGGTCCCCGACGACACAAAGCAGGGGCCCGCCCTCGCGTCGCTCATCGCCGGCGCCGGCATCGAGGCCGTCGTGCCGATATGGCGGTCCGACACGTGGGGCGCCGGGCTCGAGGAGTCCTCGCGCGAGGCCCTCGAGGGCCTCGGCGTGGCCGTCGCCGAGGGCGTGCGCTACAACCCCGAGTCGCCGGCGTTCCCCGTCTCGGCGTCGGTCCTCGCCGAGCGCGTGGGGGAGCTCGCCGCCGAGCGCGGCGCC
The DNA here is from genome assembly GCA_007570915.1 of Cenarchaeum sp. Classification (GTDB taxonomy): domain Archaea; phylum Thermoproteota; class Nitrososphaeria; order Nitrososphaerales; family Nitrosopumilaceae; genus JAHRAL01. The sequence continues at coordinate 3,638 of RKSK01000146.1, read as the reverse complement.
GGCAGGGTCGCGGTCCTCTCGATAAGCTTCGCCGAGACGCTCGAGATAATGCAGGAGGCCTCGGCGCACGGCGTGCTCGGCGACGTCGCGTGGTTTTGCACCGACGGGATAACGGGCAACACGGCACTCCTCGCCGACCCCATTGGCCTGGCGTTTGCCGAGTCCGTGCGCCTGCGCGGGACGCAGCCGGCCGCCGCGGACACGCCGCAGCGCGAAGAGGTCGAGGCGCGCCTCGTCGCCGAGCTAGGCCGCGCCCCCAACACGTACGCCTTTGGCGTGTACGACGCCGTGTGGCTGTTTGGCAAGTCGGTCCTCGAGTCCGGCAGCGCCGAGCCCGAGGCCGTCCGCGCCGCGCTGCCCCTCGTCGCCGCCGTGCACAGCGGCGCCATAGGCCACACAAACCTCAACGAGGCCGGCGACCTCGACTCGGCTGACTTTTCCGTCTGGGGCGTCGAGGGCGGCGAGTGGCGCGTCGTGGCGACGTACATGGCGCGCACCGGCGACGTCGTGCCGGCCTAGCGCATCCCGAGGTAGAGCCTGCACAGGTCGTCCCTGCCGCGCAGCTCCGCCGGGGCGCCCGAAAAGACGGCCCCGCCGTTTGCGAGGACGGTCACGGCGTCGCCTATGTCAAGGGCGCGCCTGACGTTCTGCTCGACGAGCACGACGGTGATGCCAAAGGCGTCGCGCATCTCGCGGACCTTGGAGATGACCTCGCCGGCGAGCCTCGGCGAGAGGTTTGCCGTCGGCTCGTCAAAGAGCATGACGCCCGGCCTCCTCACGAGGGCCATTCCCATGGCGAGCATCTGGCGCTCCCCGCCGCTGAGCGCCTCGGCGCGGCCGCCTGCGTGCCTCACGAGGGCCGGAAACGCCCCCATCGTCCCGGCGGCGCGCCTGCGCGCCTCGGCGCCGCCCAGGGTGTAGCCCGCCATGACCAGGTTCTCGCGCACGCTCAGGTTTGTGAAGACGTTGTTGACCTGCGGCAGGTAGGCGACGCCCACGCGCGCGACCTCGTGCGGCGCCATGCGCGTAATGTCGCGCCCCGCGCACCTGATTGCCCCCGAGTGGACCGTGCACAGCCCAAAGAGGCTCTTTAGCAGCGTTGACTTGCCGCTGCCGTTGGGCCCGACTATCACGGTGATCTCACCCTCCCGTGCCTCAAAGTCGACGCCGGATATGACGGTGCTGCCCCCGTAGCCCGCGGCAAGCGCGCTTGCCTCCACGAGCGCGCCGCTAGCGCCCAAGGTACGCCTCCTCCACGCGCCTGTCCGCCATGACCTCCCCGGCGGTCCCCTCGGCGACTATCCTGCCCCTGTCCATGGCGAACACGCGGTCGGCGTACCCCAGGGATATGTCCAGGCGGTGCTCTATTATGAGAAACGTGGCGCCGCCGGCCGAGGCCATGGCGCGTATGTCCTCAAATATGCGGTGGGCCAGCGTGGGGTTTACGCCGGCTATGGGCTCGTCCATGAGGATGACGCGCGCGCCCCCGACCCTGGCCTTTGCTAGCTCTAGCAGCTTGCGCTGCCCGCCGCTGAGGCTGTCGCTGCGCGTGGCCGCCCCCCCGGCGAGCCCCGAGGCCGAGAGCGCCCCCGCGGCCATGCGCATTGCGCGCGCCTCGTCGCCCGTCCACAGGCGGCGCAGGGGCGCGCGCCGGTAGGACTCGCCCCTGTTCTCCCCGGCGGCGACGAGGACGTTCTCGCGCGCGGTGAGCATCGCAAAGGACTGCGGTATCTGGAACGTGCGGGCAAGGCCGCGGCGGCTGACCTCGAGCATCGGCATGCCCGTGATCTCCTCGCCGCCTAGCCTCACGGACCCGCCGTCGGCGCGCAGCGCGCCGGAGACGACGTTGATCAGCGTCGTCTTGCCGCTGCCGTTGGGCCCGATGAGCTGGTGGACCCTGCCGGCCTCCAGGCGCATGTCCACGCCGTCGAGGACGACGAGGCCGCCGAAGAGCTTGCGCACGCCGATTGCCTCGAGGGCCGGCGCCCCCGCGCCCCCCGTGGCGGTCCCCGTCTCGCCCATCTTCCCGCGCGCGAGCCGGCGCGCGCGGGCCAAATTAAGGGTTTTGGGGCGGCCCGCCGGCCCGCGCCGCGGTAAACGAATATATCGCAACCTTCCACGCGCCGGCGACATGCAGGTCGCAGAAAGTCAAGTGGGGCGCGTCCAGACCGGCGAGGATCTGGAGGGCGCGCTGCGCGCCATGCTGCTGGGCGGCAGCGGCACCACGCGCCGGCTAAAGACGTTCATAGTGGATCTCGACGGGGCTGCCCTCTCTAGGGGCAGCGGCGGGGCGGAGTGGGACGTCAGCGCCACCGGCCTTGACGGGGTCTCGTCCGTGTCGCGCCGTGGCGCCGGCGCAGGGGCATGCGAGCTGGTGCTAGACCGGAGGCGGGGAAGGTTCTGCATGGCCCACACGGCCGCCCCTGACGCGGAGGCCGGAGAGACAGTGTCGCTGCTGGCCCGCACCACGAGGCTGAGCCGGGCGTGGATATGCCCCGCCGCCCTGGGGGGGCTGGCCGGCGCGGCCGGCGTCGGCGCGGCGGCGCGCCTGTCGCGCGAGGGCCGCTCGGGGAGCTCCGACGCAGACGTGCGGTGCGACGGCGCAGTCATGCACGCCGGGGGAGGGTCGCTGCGTGCCCATCTCCAGATCGCCGGAGAGGTGCGTGACGTGTACGCGCGCATGTGCGAGAACGCCGAGAGGTACCGCCTGGGGCCTGTGGACATGCCGGATGGCCAGCGCATTGACCTGCGCCCCATAGACATGAAGTTTTCCCGCGACGTCGCCGACGTGTCGGGGCTAATTGACAGGGTGTTTGACGGCAAGCCCCCGCTGATGATGCGCGGCAACAAGATGCACGTGAAAGGCGACCAGTACCACGTCCCAACCGCAAACATGGCAGAAATGCAATACATGGGAATAGACATCTCGCCTAGGCTCCTTAGCGTGGGAATCCAGCACGGGAACCCGGCAAGCGGCGTGCTCCGCCTGCTGGCCTATATGCAGCTCCACCATGACCATGCGCTAGCCTGTGAGCAGGTGACCGAAGGAGTGTGCTGTGCATAGGCACACACGCCTGGTTAACAACGTGCTTGGGCTGTGCGTCCCTGATGCTATGGGAAAGCCGGCATTGCTTCTTGAACACGGGTACAGGGCACACGCCATAGAACGAAGCGTTCGCGCGGGGGACAGAATTGTGGTTCCAGATGTGGTTTTTATCAATGAAGAAAAGGGCCATATGGTTGTGATAGACTGCAAAAGCGGGGCCAACGTCAGGAAAGACCAGGATAAGCGATATTCGAGCATGCGCCTGGAAGATCTCATAAAGTCGACAATGCCAGCATGCAAGGTCAGCTCGCACACGTTTGCGTACGCGATAGAGGAGCCCAATTTTATGAGGATCAGGCCACACACGGGCGCCGCCTTGATAGTCTTTGGGCAAAACTCTGTGCGCGGAAGCGGCGACTTCGCCAATGCTGAGCTAACGCGGTCATTGCTAAAGGGGGCGTCACTGGAGAATGCGCCATACCCCAGACTTGTGGCATACCCATTCTCAATTCACGACAAGCGTTCTGACATTGACGGCCGCGTGGAGATCGGGCTTTCCTTATACATGGGAGCGCACGCCATGGAGGGAAGG
>RKSK01000024.1 GCA_007570915.1 Cenarchaeum sp. | reverse complement strand
GCGGGCGCGCCCCGCCGCGCGCGGCGCGGGCAAGGTTTTTAACCGCCGGCGCGCGCGCCGGCGCGCAGTGTCGCTGCTCCTAAAGGACAGGGTCTACACCATGGAGGCCGCCACGGCCAAGCGCGGCGTCTACCCCCTCCACGGCTACAAGCTCGGCCTATACCGCCTGCCGGTCAGGGTCGACGAGCCCGCCGAGATATCCTCCATCGTGGCCGGCCTCAAAAAGACCTTCGAGATGGACACGTACGCCGACCGCATATACGCCACGCACTCGTGGGCCGAGGAGCGCGCCGGCGGCGCAGAGTCTGCGCAACTCTCGGTCACCGTCGAGGTCGTCACAGGCGAGGTGACTGACATCATATACCAGGTCTTTCCGCTCGAGAGGTTTGGCGGCCCAGAGTGGGTCACGGACTACCGCAAAAAGGCCGACCACTACGCAAAGATGGTCATAGACACGATACTGCGCAACACGATAATCGCCGACAAGATGGTCGAGTCGATCTCAAAGTCAGAAAAGGTCACAAAGGCCGAGGCGGTGCTGAGGCTCGAGGAGATGACGCCGCTCGCAAAGATAGTCCCGGGCGCCAAGCCCAGGCCCCCGGCGCCCGTGTCGCAGGGGGGCGCCGAGGCGCCGGCCATGGAGGAGGCCGTCGAGGTCCCCGACGGCGCAAAGCCCGGCCCCATAGACGTGGAGTACAAGTCGCGCATGCCCGCGTCTGCCCCGTACGCCGTCCCCGGCGGCGACCACGAGATAAAGACGTGGGGCCGCAAGGGCACCGACAACGCCGTCATGGGCGTGTGGGGCGAGTTTGTCTCCGTGGACTTTGACATATGCGTCGCCGACGGCGCGTGCATTGACGCGTGCCCCGTCGACGTCTACGAGTGGTTTGACACGCCAGGCAACGCCGCCTCGGGCAAAAAGCCGCTCATGTCAAAGGAGCCTGACTGCATATTCTGCCTCGCGTGCGAGGGCGTCTGCCCGCCCAAGGCCATAAAGATATTCGAGAACAAGTCCTAGGGGCGCCGGCCGGCGGTAGGCTATAAAAGGCGGCCCCGCCGGCGCGCGCCGCAGGTGGCATCAAACCCGCTGACGCAGCTCGTCTTTGACCTCTTTATCGTCTCGGCCGTGCTCATCATGGCCTACACGATGAACTTTTACTACCTCGCCATGGTCTCGAGCAGGAGGGCCGCCGCCGAGCGCCGCGAGTCCGACGCCGAGCCGAGCGTGACGGTCCACCTGCCGATATACAACGAAAAGTACGTCGCCGCGCGCCTCATAGACGCCGTGTGCGGGCTGGACTACCCGCGCGAGCGCCTGCGCGTCATGGTCCTCGACGACTCGGACGACGACACGACGGGCCTCGTGGCCTCGACAGTCGAGAGGTGGCGCAAGTCGGGCACGCGCATAGAGCACGTGCGGCGCGGCACGCGCAGCGGGTACAAGGCCGGCTCGCTGCGACACGCGATGGGGACGACGGACTCGGAGCTCGTCGCGATATTTGACGCGGACTTTGTGCCGCCGCCGTGGTTCCTGCGCCGCGCAATCCCGCAGTTCTCGCGCCCCGAGATCGGCTTTGTGCAGTGCAGGTGGGGCCACCTCAACGAGGGCTACTCGTCGATAACGCGCGTGCAGGCGATAAGCCTCGACATACACTTTCTCGTCGAGCAGCGCGCAAAGAGCGACTCGGGCCTGTTCATGAACTTTAACGGCACGGCGGGCGTGTGGAGGCGCGAGTGCATAGTCGACGCCGGCGGGTGGCACGACGCGACGCTCGTCGAGGACCTTGACCTGAGCTACCGCGCGCAGATGCGCGGGTGGCGCTGCATATTCCTCCCCGACGTCGTCGTCAACGCCGAGCTCCCCGCGCAGATGAACGCCGTGAAGAGGCAGCAGTTCCGCTGGGCCAAGGGGTCGATCCAGTGCGCCGTCAAGCTCCTCACGGGAATACTCGCGCGCCGCGGCATCCCGCTGGAGACGAAGGTCCAGGCGTTCGTGCAGCTCACGCGCCACATAGTCTTTCCCCTCACGCTCGTCCAGTTCCTCGCGCTGCCGATACTGCTTGCGGCCAACGTCAACCTGTACGCGATCGGCCTGCCCGCCATAACGATCGCCGCCTACCTCGCGCTCGGCCCGCTCGCGTACGTCCTTGTCGTCCAGAGCATGTACGGGGAGTCGTGGGCAAAAAAGGCGCGCGTCCTGCCGGCCCTCTTTGTCTACAGCGCGGGCATGGCCGTGACAAACACCGTCGCCGTCGTCGACGCGATATTTGGCAAGCGCAGCGAGTTCCTGCGCACGCCAAAGCACGGCATCAGCGCGCGCTCGGACGAGTGGCGCGGCAAGGAGTACAACCTGCCCTTCACAAAGACGACGCTCCTGGAGGTCTTTTTTGCCGTCTATGGCGTGATGGGCATGTTTGTCGCGATATTCTCCTCGCAGCCCGTCTTTGTGCCGATCATAGGCATACAGACGGCCGGCTTTGTCTACGTGTCCGCGTACAGCATCGCGCACTCTAGGTTTAAAGGGGGGCCTGCGGGGCGCGCGGGGCACGAAATGGCAAGCCGGCCCTACCGCCTGGCCCTCGCGGGGATTGTCGCGATCATCGTAATCGGCGCCGTCGCCTCCTTTGAGGGCTACCGCACGACGGTCTACCCGCTGGACCTCGCGCGGGGCCACCTGAGCGACATCTCGCGCGAGACGAGCCACGCGCAGGTCCCCTCCATCATCGCGATGGCCTCCGCCTCCCTGCCCGAGGGGGGCAACCCGGTCTGGATATTCCCCACGCCCGAGACGGACTTTGGGCTCATGCAGGAGGCCCTGGGGCAGATGCGCCTGACCGCCGAGTCCCTCGAGTCAGTCGACGCCTCTAGCGCGGCGTACCACGTGGGCCTCTCCAGCATAAAGCACAGCGCGCTGGAGATACGCGAAAACCTCGTGAACGCTACGCCCTACATGTACGTCAGCATCACAAACATAGTCCTCGCGTGCGTCTGGGTAGCCGGCCTGCTCGTCGTGTTCACCGCGCTAAAGCGCAAAAAGTCGCAGATTGGGCGCTAGGGCTGCTGGCCCGCGCCGGGCCCGCCCTGCGGCGCCGGCTCCGTGGGCGGCGCGCCCTGGCCGCCCCCCTGCGCGCGCCCTGCCTCCTCGCGCAAGCCGAGCATGCCCTCCAGCTCGTCGACTGCGCGCGCGCCGTAGACCTCGCGGACCTGGCCCATCCTGACTGCCTCCTTCATCAGCCCGGCGCCGAGGCCCTCGCGCATCACGCCGAGCAGGTCCGAGAATCGTATCTCCCACCTGTCGGCGCACTCTAGCATCTTTGAGACGGCCCACTGCCTCACGCCGAGGGGGAGGCGGACGCCGGCGCCTGCCTCGGCGGCCAGCCTGTCAAAGGCCGCCACGGCCTCGGCAGTCTGCGAGGCCATGCGCTCAAGGTCGGGGATGTCGCCGTGCTTTGACTCTGCGGACATTCGCACGCTGGCCTGGAACTCTGACAGGCGCAGGAGGGCCATGACCTCGCCCGAGGGCGAGCCGGCGGCCCTCTGGCCCTCCTCGCGCAGCGCCCTCACCTCGCCGGCTATCTCGTCGGCCCTCTTGTGCACCTCGGCGACCGCCCCCTCTGACCTGCCCAGCGCGTCGGTGACCGCGGCGATGCCGGCCTCCACCCTGCCGGCCCTGCCGGACACCTCCTCGCGCAGCGCGGCAAACTCGGAGCGGACCGCCCCGGCGCCGCCGCCTTCGGCGATCCGGCCGACCTGGCCGCGCAGGTCCTCGACTGCCGGCCCCAGCGCGCCTGACGCCGCGGAGAGCTCCTCTAGCCTCCTTTGCAGCGCGCCGACGTCGGCGGGCAGCGCGGCGAGCTCGGAGACCCTGCCCGCAATGCCCGCCAGCTCGGCGGCGAGGTCCGCGTCGCCGGAGCCCTTTGCCTGGGCCTCCTCAAAGAGGGCCTTTAGCCTCGCAAGGTCTCCGCCCATGGCCTCCGCGGCGGCCGCGCGGGCCGAGAGGCCGCCAATGTCCTCGCGCATCGCGTCAATGTGGCGCCCAATCCTGATTATCATCTCCGAGTTGTTCTTTATCGAGCCAAAGCTCTCCTCGACCCTCCTTGATATCTCGCCGAGGCCGTCGGCCTCCCTCGCGCGCGCCTCGATCCCCTTTACGGTCTCGGCCATCTTTGCCGTCTGCGAGTCGAGCCTAGCTATCGTGCGCGCGTGCGCTCGCATCTCGGCAATCCCCGCAAAGAGCTTTTGCGTGTCGTCCTCGAGGGCGCCCACCTTTCTTGCCTGCTTTTGGAACGCCTCCAGCGTGTCGGCCAGGCCGTCAAGGGCGCCCTTCATCGAGACGAGCACCTTTTGGTTGTCGGCGAATATCTTTGCCATGGCCTTTAGGTCCCCAGAGAGCGCGCGCGTCTCGGCGGCGACGTCGCCCACCTTTTTGGAGATCGAGGCGAGCGCCCTCTCGCTGGCCGCCGGCGATGCCCTCGCCGCGGCCCCGGCCGCCTTTTTGGCGCCGGCTGCCCCCCTTGCGGCCGTCGCGGCGCCCGCGGCCCTCCTCGCCGCGGGGGCCTTTTTTGGACCGGCCGCCTTTTTGGCGCCCGCCGCCACCCTTGAGGCGGCCGCCGCGCCGCCGGC
>RKSK01000011.1 GCA_007570915.1 Cenarchaeum sp. | reverse complement strand
GATGGCGGGCGCCGAGGCGATGCTCATGTTTGGCGACAGCTCCGGGAACCCGTCACGCGCAAGCGGCGGGTTTGCCGACTCTCCCTACTATATAGTGGGGACGGCCACCATGAGCGCCCCCACCGCGCGACGGGTCGACGCCCAAGTGCTCGACCTGAAAAGGAGGCACCTGGGGGCAGACCCCATGGGGGCAGAAATGCACGGGAACGCCCTCAAAAAGGCGCTATACCGGCACACCAAGGACAAGACTTCCGCAGAGATGTCGTTTGGCGCCATGGTCAGTGGCATAATCAACATTGCCGAGACGAGCGACTTTGCTATCAACATGGTGATCATAGACAAGGGCCAACCCATCAGAAAAGCCGGGTATAAGGGAGTTGCAAGAACTGCGTGGTTTCGTGCCGCAGACATGTTTTGCCAAGACATGCTGCGCGTTCAGAGCGAGACTGTTGGCGTTGCGGTGCTGGACAGGTACGACGACGCCACAAACAGGGTCGTTGGCAGGGCGGTGTCCCAAGGATTGTCACAGCTTGACCCCTTGCGCCATGCCAGGTGCACGGCAATACCATATCCCATGTTCATAGACTCTAGGTCCAGCAACCTTGTGCAGCTTGTGGACATGCTCACGTATGTCGTGGCGCGAGACGAGGCGGGTCCGGAGGACGAGGCGTTTTCAGGATGGCGCAGGCGGCTGTCGCCAAGGATTGACAAGGTGGTAAGGGTGAGCGTTGGTTAGGGATAGCGGTTCTGGCGGTCCGGCCTATACGGTCCCGGGCCGCCAGCCCCTCGGCACTAGTACCCTGAGGTAGTTCGCTGCCTAGGCGGCTCGCCGGGGCTGCGGGATTTAAGCATTTGCCGGCCCCCGGGGCCGGGAACCCCGCATAGGCTTTTATAGTTGCGCGGCGGGGCGTGCCCCAAATGGCAACCGAACAGGTTCAGAGGGTCGTCTCGGTCACGCCAAAGGCCGCCGAGAAGATCAAGGAGTTCATGTCACAGGAGGCCGAAAAGCCCGAGTACCTGCGCGTCTACGTGCAGGGCGGCGGCTGCTCTGGCCTCTCGTACGGCATGGGCTTTGAAAAGGCGCCCGAGGACGACGACAAGGTCCTCGAGGAGGGCGGCGTCAAGCTGCTCGTCGACAGCTATAGCATCGACCACCTCAAGGGGGCAAGCGTCGACTATATCGAGAGCCTCATGGGGTCGGGGTTCAAGATAAACAACCCCAACGTCACAAAGTCCTGCTCGTGCGGGCACTCTTTCAGCACGGAATAGGCGCACTCGCCGACGTGCATTGTTTTTGATCTCCTAGCGGATGCCGCGCAGGCTGGTCGGCCCGTGCGCGCCTGCGAGGGCAAGGCCGTCGCGCCACGCAAAGACGCGCACGTGGTCGCCGCCATCGAGCGGAACCACGGCGCGGGCGGTCCCGCTGCCCCCAATGGACGCCCCTGCCGAGGCGACCTGCGCCACCGTCCCGTCTTCCAGGTGGGCCTGCACGATCACCTCGAGGGCGGTGCCGGGCGGGCCGGTGACCACGACTGCGACGCCGCCGGCGGTGCGCTCGACTTGCGCTATGGCGAGCGGCAGGGACCTGCCTGCCGTGCGCGGCGCCTCGGCGGCGGCAGTCCCCCCAGTGCCCTGCGCGTCGGTGCGGTCTGCGTACGTTATCCCGATCTTTGCCCTAGCCGTGCCCTGCGGGACGGGCGAGGAGCCGTCGCACCACTGGGCCGGCACGCGCAGCTGGCCCACAAAGACCCCCGTCGACGGGCCGGTCTCTAGCAGCGAGAGGTCCGGGCCCGGCGCGGGGCAGCCGGGCCTCTCGGCCCACTGGACGCCGTTTATCGTCAGGACGAGGAGGCCGCCGCCCAGCGGTCCCACGCGGTAGGACTCGGCCGTGTCTGGGCTCGTGTTGAGGTCGGCGTCGCGCAGCGTGACGGTGACCGTGTCTGACGCGCCGTACTCGTCGCGGTCAAAGGAGACGGTTCCCGTGTGCGAGGCCGTGCTCGCCGTCCCCGAGACGGGCCTCCTCGAGCCGTCTGCGGCGGTGTCGCCGTATGTCAGCGTGACGTCCTCGCCGCCGTCGGCGGCGACCATCGTGGCGCGGTCGGATATCGTCGCGAGGTCGGCGTACGCGCGCGCGCCCCGCGCGCCGGCCAGCGAGTACTCGATCGAGCCGGCAAACGTCGACGTGTCCGCGCCGGTCTCCTCGAGCTCGAGGCGCACGACCTGGCTTGCCACCGCGCGCGCGCCGTCAAAGCCGAACGCAAAGACGTCGGCGACGACCGCCATGGGGGCGCCCCCCGGCGCCGGCGGCGAGAGCGAGATCTCGAGCGTGCCGCCGCGGCCCGGCGCGGCGGCCCCGAGGGCCTCGCGCGGCACCTCTAGCAGGCCGCGCGGCGGGGCGCCGGAGGCGATGGCGTGCGAGGTCCCGCCGCCGGAGAGCGTGGCGCCCACCGAGGAGGCCCCCGTGGACCTCACGTCATAGTTTAGCAGCAGGGACACGGCGGCGGGGACCGGCGCGGCGGCGTCGCCATAGTGTATGGAGAGGGCCGAGACGGGGGCCTCTGGCGTGATGATCGCGCGCGCGGCGTCGCGGTCCGCCTCGACGGCGGCCCCGACGCGGCCTCCGCCGGCCCCGAGGGCCTCGACCCGCGCGCCGTCGGCCGTGAGCGGCGAGCCCGTGACGATCGTAGGTATCGAGGCCCGCGCGTCGGACACGTCTAGCGTCTCGCGCTGCCTGCTGTTCCTGTTGGCGTCCGTGTCGCTCAGCGTCACCTCGGCGCGCGTGCCAGACGGCCACGCGCCGCCGGCCCCCACGTCGATCGACGCGTCGCCGTGGGATATGGAGACGCTTCGCGTCGACGAGTACGAGACGGTCGCCGCCGTGCCGCGCGGCGCGCCGTCAGGGACCTTGAGCGAGGACGAGTTTGACCCGTCATATGACGCAAAGACGCCCGTGTTGGATCCCGTCTCCACGAGCGTCACAAACTCCCCCACGCCCGCAACTGACGCCATGCCGTTGCCGTTGTCGACTGCCTCGAGCGCGCGCCCGAGGCCCGCGCGCAGCGAGCACGCGCCGTCGCACCCCAGCGCGCCAAGCGACGGCGACACGTCGGCCGCGTTGCCAGCCGGGCCGCCGCGCGAGTCAAACGCGCGGTATATCATGCGCCCCGCGGCCTCGCCCCCGACGCCCCATGTCCACGAGTCCTCGTCGGTCGGGTCCACGTTGAGCCACGCGTCGGACACCTCTAGGTGCACGTCGGCGCCCGGCGGGTACACGTCGCGGTCAAGCCGCATCGCGGCCACGCCGTCTGTCGTCCCATACTCTAGCTCGACGGACTCGGATTCGTGCCTGACCGTCACCGTGCTCCCCAGGTCATAGAGCTGTATGAACGGCCATGCGCGCGCGGCAGCGGCGCGCGCGTCCCCCTCGGCGCGGATCGACTGGCCCACGCCGAGCGCCGCGCTCGCCGCGCGCTCGCCGCGCAGGACCGCCATTGCGCGCGCGCCGTCGCCGTACTCTTCCCCGCACGCGCCCCCCAGCGGAAACGCGACGCCGGCGGCCTCTCCAAAGTACCCCTGCGCGGCGCCGGTCGCCGCCGCAAGCGTCGCGTCGGCCTCTGCCCCGCCGGCGCACACGGTCCCAAAGTCAAGGCCCGTGCCGGCCGCGGCGACCGTCGCGTCGGCGGCCACTGCCGCGCGCAGGTCCGCAAAGTAGGCATGCCACCTCGCGTCGGTGCCCTGGACCATGCGGAGCTCGCGCGAGCCGACTGACACGGCCGGCTCGCCGGCCGGCTCGGAGAGCTCGGCCCCGTCGCCGACGACAACGTGGACCACCTGCGCGCCGGCGATGATGCCCCCCGGCGCGGAGGCCGCCGAGACCCAGAGCTCCGCGCCGGCCGCCGCCGGCGCGGCGGCCAGGGCGGCGGCTAGAGCGAGGGCGGCCCACGGCATCGGGGCAGGCGGGCGCGGCGCGCATATTTAACGCAGGCGCGCGCGGGCCCGCCCGCCCACGCCTAGGAGGGGCCTCCGGGAGGCCGGATCCGCCATCAAGTAAATATAGGGGCCCCCGCGGGGGGGCGCGCGTTGAATCCCCAGGAGTTGATCCCACATTGCCATCGTCAGGCATCATCAAGTACCATGTCAGGCTATCGTATAACGTGGACGGCCTAGTTGGCAGGACCGACATAATCGGCGCCATCTTTGGGCAGACCGAGGGTCTGCTCGGGCCGGATATGAACCTCAACGAGCTCCAAAAAATCTCAAAGATAGGCCGCATCGACGTCACGACAAAGACGACCGCGCACGCGACGACCGGCGAGGTCCTCATACCCATGAGCACCGACATTGACACGTGCTCGCTAGTCGCCGCGGCCCTCGAGAGCATCGACAAGGTCGGCGCCTTTGACAGCAAGTTCAAGATGGTCTCGATCGACGACATACGCGCGGCCAAAAAGGACGACATTGTGAGGCGCGCCAAGGAGATAAAGCGCAAGTTCGCCATAAAGGCAGTGAGCGACGGCGACACGATGCGCCGCGACGTGCACGAGGGCACGGCGTCAAACTCGCGCGTCTCGTCGTACGGGCCCTCAAAGCTGCCGTGCGGCTCTGGCATGCTCGACTCGCCGTGGATAATACT
>RKSK01000091.1 GCA_007570915.1 Cenarchaeum sp. | reverse complement strand
TAGTGTCGAGATCCATCAGCAGCTCCTCGGCCTTTTCCGGGGTCAACACGAGCACCTTGCGCGGCGGCCTGGTCTCCTCTGGCAACGGGAGGGGGCGACTATGGCCCCTTTTTTAAGGGTTGGCGGCCCCGTGCGGCGCGGGGAGCCCCAGGGGCATGAGGCGAACCCGAGGGCTGCCGCCAGGACAGGCCTGGGGGAGCGACCCCCGCGGCTCTAGCCAAGGAGCTCCCCGGCGCCGCAAGCGCAAAAGCTGGCGCGGCGGCCAGCACGGGGCCCACCACAAGCGAGATCTGGCCGATCGCCGTGGCCTTGCCGCTCCGCCTGGCCTGCCTCTCCCGTTGCAGGGTCGCCTTTCCGTACGCATCGCATATCTTTGCGCATATGGCCTCTTTTGGAACTCGCCCCCAGGCCTTAAATTTTGCGTGATCCAGTTCGCCTTCTGTGAGTACCGTGCGTGAGCCAAATGGCTTCTCTAACCTTATGGCAGCGATTGCCCCGACGGAGACGGCGATTGAGAGGACGATCGCGCCCATTCCCATGCCCATAAGCGTCGGCACCAAGGGAATCCCTAGTGAGGGGATCAGCGGAGCCGACAAGTCATGCCCGGCCTGGCCCAAAAGGCCAGATGACACCCTTGCTCCCGCGATTATGATCCCCAGAACCATCGTGCCGGCGGTGATGTTTGCCTTTGCCTTGTCGACGTGATCCCTCAGAATGCCGTGGGCATCACGGTACCCGGCGCGCATCTCCTCGACTAGCGCATTGTACCCAAAGCCGTCGTCAGGATTCTGGATAGACAATCTCGACCCCACTGTCCCTAAGTTCCTTGAACGGATCGCGCTGCTTTTCTTTTGTATAGTATAATAGTCCGCGAGTGTCAAGCTCCATCAGCAGCTCGGCGGCTTTCTCTGGGGTCATCACGAGCACCTTGCGCGGGGGCTTTGTCTCCTCTGGCAACGGGAGGGGGCGCGGCGGCGGGTCTTTTTAAGGGTTGGCGGCCCCTCGCGGCCGGTGGTGCCCCGGGGCAGGAGCTCGTGGGCGGTTCGCTGCGATGATCCCGGTTGGAGCCTGGCCGCGCGCTTCGCCGGTGTCAGGCGCGGGGTGCCGCGGGAGCCACGGTGCGGGGCTTGCCGCACGGGGCAGTTGGGCCTCCGGGCCTGTGCCGCCGGCTCGCCGTCGCAGACAGGCGACCCCTGGCGGCTGGGACGTCCGCGCCGCCTCCCCCTCACACGTCGTCGGCGTACTTTTTCAGCTCCCTTTTGGCCCACTCGACGTCGGGGTAGACGCTCCCGAGCATCTCCCAGTACTCTGGCGAGTGGTTGGCGTAGGCGAGGTGGCAGAGCTCGTGCAGTATGACATAGTCGGCCAGGCGCGGCGGGAGCACGAGTATCATCGCGTTTAGGCTCAGGGTCCCCCTTGACGTCGCGCTGCCCCACCGCGTGCTCTGCTGCCTCACGGTGACCCTCCTTGGCCATATGCCGTGCTTGTCGCCGAGCGCCACGGCGCGCCTTGGCAGGGACTTTTCGGCGCGGGCCATCATCCACGCCCTGTACGCCCTGATGATCCTCTCGTTCCTGCCCTTGCCGCGCGTCTCGCTGACCAGGAACTTGCCGCCCTTTAGCCCAAAGGACGGCGGGCCGTCCGTGACGACAACCTCGCGCCTCCTGCCGCGGTACAAAAAGTGCGTCACGCGCGCGGCCTTCGGGCGGCCCCCGCCCCTCTCGGGGGGCCTGCGGCTTTTCGCGGCTCCGCCCTCGCGGCGCCCGAGCGCCGCCACGGCAGGCTCCCTCGACGCCCCGGCGGGGCAGCGCACGCGCAGCAGGCCTGGCTCGACGACCATCCCCGCCGCCCTGCGCCGGCCCCCCGCCGCCTCGCGGCCGATCTCCTCGCCGCCAACGGCAACGCTGCCGCGCGCCCCCTCGCCCTCGCCGCCGCACTCCATCAGGCCCACAGCCCGCCGGACAGGTTTCGGTAGAGCGTCCCCATGTTGCCGTTTGCCCTGCCGGCCATGCGCGCGGCGCGCGCGGCCTCCGCGGCGGCCCTCTCGGCGGTCAGCGCGCCGGCCCGCGCGGCGGCGCGCAGCCACGACATGGCCATGCCGGCGCCGGCCTCTAGGTGGAACTGGAGGCCCACTGCGCGGCCCGCGCAGAACGCCTGGTTTTCGCACGACGCCGAGTGGGCCAGGCGCACGGCCCCGCGCGGGAGGCCAAAGGAGTCGTTGTGCATGTGGAACGCCGCAAACGGGCTCGCGAGGCCGTCCATTATCCCGCCCCTCGTGTCGGGCACGACGTCCTCGCCAAAGCCGACCTCCGGCCTGGCGGCGCGCCGGACCTCGGCCCCCATCGAGCGCGCGAGCAGCTGCGCGCCCAGGCATATGCCCAGGACCGGCGTGCCCCGCGCGGCGCACTCGCGCATGAGCGACTCCTCCTCGCGCAGGTAGGGCAGGTCGTCGTTTGCGCCCTGCGGCCCGCCGAGGACGACTAGCAGGCCAAACCCCGAGCGGTCCAGGCCCCCGCGGCGCGCGTCGACGACGTCGACCGAGTGGCCGTCGCCCTCGAGCAGCCCGCGCAGCACGCCGGGCCCCTCCAGGGGTGAGTTTTGCAGGATCAGGGCGCGGGCCATCGCGCGGCCCCTAGGGCCATATGCCGCGGTGCTCGAACGCCTCGACGACCCTGCCGACGGCAAGGACCATCGCGGCCTTGCGCATGTCTATGCCGTGCTTTTTGGAGAGCCCGTGCGTGTCCGAGAAGCCGCGGACAATGTGCTCCTCCATCTTTTTGGCGACCTCGTCGAATGTCCAATAGTAGCCCATGTTGTTCTGGACCCACTCGAGGTACGAGATGCAGACGCCTCCCGAGTTTGCGAGTATGTCCGGTATGGCCATGATTCCCCTCGAGTGTATGACGGGGTCGGCCTCTGGCAGCGTCGGGCCGTTGGCCGCCTCGCCGATTATCTTGCACTGCAGCCTCCCGGCGACGTCGGCGTCTATCTGGTTTTCCAGCGCCGCGGGTATGAGCACGTCGCACTTTGACGTCAGGAGCTCGTCCGCCGTTATCTTTTTGCTCCCCGGAAAGCCGACGACCGTGGACTCTTTGGCCTTCCAGTCCTCAAGGGCCTTCATTGTCGCGCCGTCCGGGATCGATATGGATCCCCGCGAGTCGCTCGCGCCGACGACGGTCGCCCCCTGCTTTTCGAGGTACTCGCCGGCAAACGTCGCGGCGTTGCCAAACCCCTGTAGGGCCACCCTCGCGCCGCTCATCCCCACGCCGAGGACCTTTGCGGCCTCGCGGACGCAGTACGCCGTGCCCAGGCCCGTGGCGACGTTGCGCGCAAGCGAGCCGCCCATCGGTATCGGCTTGCCGGTTATGACGCCCGGCAGGCGCCGGTTGCCGCTCATCTTTGAGAACGTGTCCATTATCTGCGTCATCTCGCGGCCCGTCGTGTAGACGTCCGGCGCGGGTATGTCCTTTTCGGGGCCGATGACCTCGGATATCGCGTGCGCAAAGGAGCGCGTGAGGCGCTCCATCTCGCCGGCGCTCAGGCCCTCCTTTTTGGGGTTTACGTAGATCGCGCCCTTGCCGCCGCCCAGCGGGACGTCGACGACTGCGCACTTCCACGTCATCCACGACGACAGCGCCATGACCTCGCGCTCCATGTACTCGGGGCCGCCCTCGGGGTCAAAGTAGCGTATGCCGCCCTTGTAGGGGCCGCGGTCGTTGTTGTGCTGCGACCTAAACCCGACAAAGACGCGGATCCGGCCGTCGTCCATGCGGACCGGCACCTTGACGCGGACGAGGCGGTTTGGCATCGCGAGGTACTCGCGCAGGCCCGCGTCGTCGATGCCGAGCACGTCGCACGCGTCGTTGACCTGCCGCGTCGCGTTCTCAAAGGGGTCTGCGGTGGCCATGCCTGACGGCGCGGCGCGCGGGGCGCCGCTTAATTAAGCTTGGCGCGCGGGGCGGGCCGGGGCCGCCGCGCGCGCGGCCCGCGGCCTTGTTGCGGGCCGGCCCGCCGGGGCCTGCGATCACGGTCGCGGCCACGCCGCAGGGGCGCATGCCGCCAGGGGGCGCCCGGCGAAGCTCCCCCCAGGGCCTGCGATCACGGTCGCGGCCACGCCCCACAACGCAATGCGGCCGCGCCGCCGTCGTCTGTGGCTGCTGCGCAAAACGGCCGCAGGGCGAGTTTCCTGCGCCAGCAGGGCGCGGGCCTGCCCCTGTCTATATTTTGGATCCAATTCGTGAACAGGTGTTGCGGGATCGCTTTGGCTGGACGTGTTTGGAGGATTTGCCAGGATCATGTGCGAGTCCGATGCGGCCCTTTTTGGGGTTACGGTTGACAACGGGAGGGCATATGGCGAATTTGGGGAGGATGCCAGCATAGTTGACAGGGCGTGGACGCTCTTGCTAGAACGGTACGAGCTGTTTATGCGCTACCAGGGCGTGGGTCTTTTGGGGCATGTGGTGTCAGACAAGACAGGGGGAGCTGACATGCAGCATGTGCACACGCTTGTCTCCAACTCTAGGCGCGGTCGCAACCCCGTGTCGGGCATCCGCACTCCCCGCGTGATTAGCATAGAGTTTGTGGACTCTTTGGACAGCCTCCTGGTGCAGGCGGCAGACGTCGCGGCATACATCATCAGCCGCCACCTCAACGGCGACGCCAGGTTTGGGTGGATGGCCGCGCGCCTCCTGGAAAAGATGTGGGTCAGCGCGGACGGCAGGCAGCGCGGCTGGAAGTCGCTCTGGGGATAGGGCGGGGCGACAGTCCCACAAGAGGCAGGTTTGCTGCCGCCCCCAGGGCCGCCACGACCTGCAGCCTTGGGGGCGCGGCGCGCGCGGGGCCTATTAAGCGGTTGCGGGCGCGCGGGGCGGGGGCGGCGCGCGCAGGGGGCGCTTAGGCTTAAATGGGCAAAAGTCGGGCCCGCGGCTGCCATGATGGGATCCCGCGGCTATGACATGACCCCGACGATGTACTCGCCGGACGGGCGCAT
>RKSK01000073.1 GCA_007570915.1 Cenarchaeum sp. | reverse complement strand
CCCCTTGCCCAGCGAGTACGGAGAGACGAGCACGTGGCCCTCCTCGGTCTTTGACATTCGCACGCGCACCTTGCGCGGGGGGCGCCGGATCCCGCGTGCCCATATCTCGTGCGAGAGCGCCTGGTCGATCTTTATCTCCTGGACCTTCATGTGCTTTCGCGCAAACTCGCGGATCATGTTTATCGCGCGCATTGCGCGGCGGTTGTCAGGCGAGAGGAGGACCTTTCCGAGGGGGATCGTGTAGACTCGCTCCGCGTCGTCGGCCATCTAGCCCACTTCCACGTCGGTCTGGCGCCACGCGCGGCGCTTGGGGTTTGTGCGAACCGTGCGCTTTGTGCGCATTATTATCCATGCCGGGACGGGCGAGGCCTGCCTGGTCTTCCTCATCAGCCGTATCTTGCGCCCGGAGCCCTTGCGCGCCGCCATCAGGGCCGCCCCGCCGCGGGGCTCCTTTTAAGTCAAGCTCCCGCCCGCGGCGCGCAGGCGCTCGCCGACCTCGCCGAGCATCCTCGCCGAGGCGCCCCAGACCGTGTGCGGGCCGTGCGTGAGCGTCGGGCCGAGCTGCCCGGCAGTCGTGGCCGTCGAGAGGAGGGCCGCCAGCGGGATGTGCAGGACCTCCTCGACCTCGGCGTTCGGGAGGAGGTACGGCTCTTCGTCCAGGACGTGGACAAACGGCGAGATGACGTACCCCGTGCTCTGCGTCTCGACGTCGCCGAGCTGGCCGATCACCCCGGCCCTGGGTATCTCCAGGCCCAGCTCCTCGCCGGCCTCGCGCAGGGCCGTCTCGAGCAGGTCGGCGTCGCCCTCCTCCCACTTGCCGCCCGGAAAGGAGACCTCGCCGGCGTGCTGCCTCATGCGCCTTGACTTTACCGTCATTATAACAGACGGCTCGGCCGTCCCGTAGAACGTGAGCAGGACGGCCGCCGGCGAGCGCGGGCCGCGCCTGACTGCCGCGTCAATGCTCGAGGAGAGCGCGCGCCTCAGCAGTTTGATGTCCATGCCTGCGCAGCGCGCCTACTTTTTGTTCTTGTTGGCAAAGGCCGTCATGCGCTCCTTGCGGTCCTCGTGCGTAAAGCAGTTGCGCCACGCGAGCAGCTCGACGCCGAGACCCGTGGCGAGGTCGGCGTTGCGGCCGGTGTTTATCGCGACCTTTGACATGCGCACGCCCATCTGCGAGTTTGCCGCGATCGCGCCGGCCATCGCGGCGGCCTCGTCTGCGAGCGACTCTAGCGGAACCACCATGTTGACGAGGCCTATCGAGAGGGCCTCCTCTGCCTTGACCTTCCTGCCCGTGTAGACGAGCTCCTTTGCCTTGGCGATCCCGACGATGCGCATGAGCCTCTGCGTGCCGCCCCAGCCGGGCGGTATGCCGATCGTCACCTCGGGCTGGCCGAGCTGCGCCGTCTCGGCGGCGATGCGTATGTCGCAGGCCAGCGCGAGCTCGCACCCTCCACCGAGGGCGTACCCGTTGACGGCCGCTATCGTCGGCTGCGGGAGGACCTCGACGGTGTGCGTCAGGAGCTGGCCCAGCTTTGCGTACTCGACTGACTCGTCGGGCGTGATCTTTGACATGTACTCGATGTCGGCCCCCGCCGAGAAGGCCTTTTCGCCCTCGCCGGTCAGGACAACGGCGAGGATCTTCTCCTCGAGCGCTATTGACTCGAAGGCCCGTATGAGCTCGCGGGCCACGTCCACGTTCATCGCGTTGAACTTCGCCGGCCGGTTGATCTTCACCGTGGCGACCGGCCCCTCCGTCGAGTAGGTTACGTTCGACATCTACGCGCGCGCCCCCGCAAACGCCGCCTTAAATGTCATTTCCCCCTGCCTCCCCTCGAGCCCCACTGCGCGAGCGCCGAGGCGGCGGCCACCCAGTCGCGCAGGTCGTCATAGACGGGTATCTTGTGGGCCTCTATCATGGCCGACACGCGCGCCGTGTAGGTTTTTCTCGCGCATGACGCGCTTTGCCGTCTCGATGAACTTGCGCCCGTCGCCAAAGCCCTCGACGTACAGCGCGATCACCCGCGTCTGGTCGTCGCCGGCGAGGTACCATATCATGTCGGCCTCGTCGACGTCCGAGCGGTTGCCATAGCTCACCATCTTTGAGAGGCCAAACGTGTCGGCCGTCTCCAAAAAGCTGATCCCCATCGTGCCGCTCTGCGACAGCAGCGCGACGGGGCCGAGCTTTGCGCGGACCATCCGGGCCTGCCCCTGGAACGCGCAGTCGAGCCTGTTGGCCGCGTTGAACATGCCGATGCAGTTGGGGCCTATGATGCGTATCTTGTGCCGTTGCGAGAGCTCCCTTATCCTGGCCTCGTGCTCGGCGCGCTCGCCGCCGAGCTCCTTGCCGCCGCCTGACACGATAACGACGCTGTGGACGCCCTTTTTTGCGCAGTCCTCGAGCACGGGCGCCGTCACGGAGAGGTCAACGCAGACGACGGCGAGGTCCACGTCGCCGGGTATGTCCGCGATCGACTTGTGGCACTTTATGCCCATTATGCTCTCCTGCTTTGGGTTTATCGGGTAGACGGTTCCCTTGTACTCGTGGCGCGTGAGGCTGTCAAGGACAGAGTGGCCAATCTTGCCCGGCGTGGCCGACGCGCCGACGAGCGCTATCGAGCGAGGCGTGAAGAACGTCTCCATGTGCGACGAGTCCGGCTTCGCGCGCGAGATCGCGTCGGCCTTGGGCCCCTTGCGCAGGATTATCTTTGCGTCCACGACCGAGTACGACTTTGGGCCCACGATGACGGGGTTAAAGTCGATGCTCTCAAAGTGCGTCGCGTTCTCGACGCCCAGCCTGCCTATGGCGAGTATCGCCCTTGTGAGCATGGCCATGTCTACCTTGGCCGAGCCGCGAAAGCCCTTGAGGAGCCTTGAGCCCTTGAGCTCTGATATCATGGACCGCACGTCGCCGGCCGTTATGGGCAGCATCCGGAACGCGACGTCGCGCATGACCTCCGTCAGGACGCCGCCCATGCCGACCATGATGACCGGCCCGAACTGGGGGTCGTTTTGCAGCCCGACGATGAGCTCGACGCCCTTGCCGGCCATCTGCTCGAGCAGCACGCCCTTGACCTCGGCCCCCTTGACGCGGCGCGCGCCGCGCATGATCTCGCCGTAGGCCTTTTTTGCCTCGGCGGCCGAGGAGACCCCGACCCTCACGCCGCCGACCTCGGTCTTGTGGAGTATCTGCGGCGAGACGACCTTCATCACGAGCGGAAAGCCGATCGAGCGGGCCGCGCGCGCGGCCTCCTCGGGCGTCGTGGCCAGCGCGTGGCGCGGCACGCTAATCCCGTACGAGCGCAGGATGGACTTTGAG
>RKSK01000117.1 GCA_007570915.1 Cenarchaeum sp. | reverse complement strand
GGCGCGCCAGGCGCAGGCACGCCTCCGTCGAGGTCGAGGTAGAGGGC
Source organism: Cenarchaeum sp. (assembly GCA_007570915.1). Taxonomy (GTDB): domain Archaea; phylum Thermoproteota; class Nitrososphaeria; order Nitrososphaerales; family Nitrosopumilaceae; genus JAHRAL01. The sequence continues at coordinate 4,615 of RKSK01000117.1, read as the reverse complement.
GCGCGAGAGGCGCTCGAGGCGGCGCGGGCCGGCGCGACGGCGGTGCTGCTTGACAACATGCCTCCCTCGAGCGCGAGGCGCGCCGTGGGGGCCCTCGAGCGCGCGGGCCTGCGCTCGCGCGTGGCCATAGAGGCGTCCGGCGGCATCGGCCCGCGCAACATTGCCGCCTATGCGCGGGCCGGCGTCGACAGGGTGTCAGTCGGGGCCATAACGTCGTCGGTGCGCGCCATTGACATGAGCCTCGAGGCGCGAGCCTAGCCGATCTCTAGCATCCTCTGGATCGCCAGGCGCGCGCGCTCGGCCGTGCGCGGCGGGACGCGGACCTCGTGCCTCGAGCGGGCCAGCGAGTCGCGGACCTTTTCGAGCGTGATCATCTTCATGTAGCGGCACTCGGCCGCGTCAGACGCGGCGACAAAGCGCTTTCCCGGGTTTTGCTTCGCTAGGCGGTAGAGCATGCCCGTCTCGGTGGCCACCACAAACGAGTCAGAGTCCGACTCGGCTGCCCTCCTCATCATGCCCTCAGTCGACAGGACGCTTGCGCGGATGTCGCCATAGCCGCCGGCCGCGACGTCGTGGAGGATGGGCGTCGTGCAGCTGCACTCCGGGTGGACGAGAAACTCGGCGTTTCGCATCGACTCTAGCCTCCTAGAGACGTCCTCGGGGCGAATCCCGGCGTGGACGTGGCACTCGCCGGCCCATATCCTCATGTTCTTGCGGCCCGTGGCCTTGGCGACGTACGCGCCGAGGAACATGTCAGGCAAAAAGAGCACCTCGCGCGACTTTGGTATGGCGTTGACCACGGCCACCGCGTTGGAGGACGTGCAGCAATAGTCCAGCTCGGCCTTTATCGCCGCCGTCGTGTTTACGTACCCCACGCTCACGGCCCCGGGGTGGCGCGCCTTCCAGTCGCGCAGCTCGCCCACGGTGATAGAGTCCGAGAGCGAGCAGCCGGCCTCGGGATCCGGTATGAGGACGCGCTTTTGCGGGGATATGATCGCCGCCGTCTCGGCCATAAAGTGGACGCCGCAAAATAGTATCGTCTTGTGCGGCGTCCTTGAGGCCTGCCGCGCCAGGCCAAGCGAGTCGCCGACATAGTCGGCGACGTCCTGGACCTCGGGCACCTGGTAGTTGTGCGCGAGTATTACCGTGTCCGTCTCTTCCTTGAGGCGCCTGACCTCGCCTGCGAGGCCTTTGGCGTTGCGGGCCATCGGCGGGGGTGGCCCGGCGCCCCGCATTTAAGGGGTCCCGAGAGGGCATTTTGCGCCCGGGCCGGCGCGGCGCATGGCAATTATTGCCCCCTTAGGCGCCGGGCCTCACGGCCCCGCCGCCGGAGCAGAGGCGCGAGAGGAGCTCTATCGCCGAGAGGGCCGCGAGGCGGCTCGTCTTCGGGTTTGAGGGGTCTGGCACGTTTGACACCGATATTTTCATCGAGCCAAACGCGCCGCGCGCCTCTATCCTGTGCGAGTTTGACCTCGCGCCCCAGTCGGCGACCACGCGCACCCTGGTGCGGCGCGGGCCGAGCGTGGCCAGGCTTAGCGTCGCCGCGACGTTGGCGTTTTGCGGGAACATGGCGACTGCGTCAAGCGCGGTCCCCGAGAATATCTCGGCGGCGCCGGACGCGGGCAGGCTTTTCGCCCCCGGCGCGCCTCGCAGCGAGCCGGGGTGCTTTGTCGTGGTCAGCTCGACGGACTCTAGCTCGCCGCGGGTCGCGCGCAGCGCGTCGAGGCCGGCGATCGCGCCGGACGGCAGGTGGATCGAGCGGCCAAACTCGGCGCACGCGTCTGATAGGACCTCGAGGACCGCCCCGTCCGCCAGCGCGCCGGCGCTCATTATGACAAGGTCGCGCCGGTTCTGTATGACGCTCAGCGCGCAGTCGCGGACGGCATCCTGCGAGGCGGCCTCGACGACGATATCGACGGGGTTTGAGGAGAGCATGTGCGCGTTCTCGGCGATGGCCGGCGGGGCCGAGAGCGACGCGGCAAGGCGCGCAGAGGCTGCGGGATCCGCGTCATAGACGTGCGTGAGGCGCCCCCCGACGGCCCCAGAGTCCATGGCGCGGGCTATCTGCCCGCCGATCGCCCCGCAACCCAGCAGCGCCACGCGCCTCATCGCGCGCGGGCCGCGCCTGCGGCGCAAATAAGCCTGCGCATTGCGGCAACGCGTGCCGCCGCCGGCGCGCGGCGCGGCAAGGGGCCAGCCAACGACTTTTATCGTAGTGATCCCGCGCGCCGCGGCGTGCTCAACGACCTCATACGGCAGGCCGTGGCCAGCAAGGAGAGGGTGGTGGGGTCCCTTGACCGCTGCGACGCAATCCTCGAGGAGGCCAGGAGGCGCTGGACCGCCCACGAGGCCCCGCGGGCCGCGATGCCCAGGACGCTCGGCGTCGACGGCAGCTGCAACAGCATATCCTACCAGGGCGTCGAGCTCTGGGCCGCGACGGCAGTCGCGGCCACGCCGGACGGCAGGAGCGAGGTCACCGTCAGGCCGAGGATGGAGGTCGGGCGCAACCCTAGCCTGCACGACACGATGCGCCGCATGGAGGCCGAGGCGTGCGCGCGCGCGTCGGAGATCGCCGAGGTCGTCCTGGTCGACGGCTCGCTGCGGACCGTATTCATAGCCGACGACGAGGCCGCAAGAAACGACGTCCTGCGCCTGATCCGCGGAAACGAGACGAGGATAATATTTGTGTCAAAGACGTCAGAGGTCGACTTTGAGTTCGGCGAGATGGGCTCTGTCGCCGGCGACATGTGGTACTATGGCAGGGCCGGCAGGGAGCCAGGGTACAGCAGGCCGCTCTCAAAGAGGGCACCGCGCTCGAGCGCGCAGATAACGTCAACGTACGCGCGCGTCGTGCGGGACGCGCCGCTAATCAAGGTCGAGATGCTCGGCGGCGGGATTACGGAGGCCGACGTGCGCGCGCTGCTCGCGCGCCTCGCCGCGCAGTGCGCCGGCGGCTACCCGCAGGCGCTGCGGCAGGCGCACAACCTGTGCACGATCACAGGCGAGGACATGGCGCGCGTCGTGCCATTCCTCGGCATAATCAGCCCCGTGGGGGCGAGGGCGGTCCTGCAATGAGCGGAGACAGGCCGGCGGCGGCCGCGGGCAAGATGGGCTATGTGACCGGCGAGCCCACCTCCTCGAGGGCGGAGGCCATAACGTCCGAGCCGTTCTCCGTCGGCGAGTACGTCATCGTGGACCACGCCGGCTCGCGCGTGCTCGGCATGGTCGAGGAGTCGACGATACGCAGCGCGACGCTCTCGGACGTGCCAAACTTTGAGCACGCCAACGAGCTCGTCGGGATCGTCAAGGGCAACACGCGCGACAAGCGCCACACGGCGGCCGTCTCGCTAGTCGGCGCGCTCGACGCCATACTGCGCGGGAGGCCAGAGATACCCGCCGTGCCGCCGCTGCCCGGAAGCGAGGTAAGCGTAGCAGGCGCCGGCGACCTGCGCCCCGTCTTTGCGCCGGGCGGGCAGGGATGGGCCAGGGTCGGGACGCTCCTGCGCGCCGGCGACGTCGACGTGAGGGTAAACCTCGACAAGGCCGTCGCGAGGCACGTCGCCATACTCGCCATGACGGGCATGGGCAAGAGCAACACGGTCTCGCTGCTCACGCGCGAGATGGCCTCGCGCGGCGGGACCGTCATAATATTCGACTACCACGGCGAGTACGAGTCCCTGCGCATACCCGGAATCAACATGCTCGACGCAAAGATAAACCCGCGCCGCCTCGGCTCCGAGGAGCTCGCCGAGATGCTCGACTTTAGGGCCAACGCCGACAAGCAGCGCGCCGTCCTGGCCAGGGCCCTCACCGACGACGTGCGCAGGGCAAAGGACTTTTGGGGGGCGCTCGTCGACTCTATACGCGTCAGCGGGGAGGATGCAAAAAAGAGCCCCGTCGTCAGCAGGGTCGTCGAGAAGGTCATCTACGCCGTCAACAGGATGGGCGACATGCTCGACCCAGAGATTGACGACCCGATGGCCCTCATAAAGCCAGGCCACGCCAACGTGCTCGGAACGTCAGAGTTTGGCGAAAAGCAGGCCAACACGGCGATCGCGTTCTACATGAGGAACGTGCTGGAGGACCGCAAGGAGGCCACGATCGCCGCCAGGCGCGGGAGGGCCGCCGACGTGAGGTTTGAGGCGCCCGTGTTCATGGTCATAGAGGAGGCCCACGTGTTCGTCCCAAAGGACCGCGACACGGGCGCAAAGGACATGGCCGCCAAGATCGCGCGCGAGGGCCGCAAGTTCGGCGTCGGGATGTGCATAGTGTCGCAGAGGCCGCGCGCGCTCGACCTCGCGGTCCTCAGCCAGATGAGCTCCTTTGCGGTCATGCGCATGATCCAGCAGGACGACCAGAGGCAGGTCGAGGCGGCCTCCGAGTCGGCCGGCAAGGCCCTCGTCGCGCAGCTCTCCTCGCTCAACGTGGGCGAGGCGGTCCTCACGGGCCAGTGGGTCCCGCTCAACGCCATGGTGAGGATAGACGAGGTCGCCGAGAAGGAGTCCGGCGCCGACCAGAGCGCGACGGCCGACTGGGCGACGGCGGCAAAGAAGCGCAGCGCCGGAGTCGAGCGCGTCGGCGAGATGGTCCAGAGGGACAAGCTGAGGGAGCGCGG
>RKSK01000083.1 GCA_007570915.1 Cenarchaeum sp. | reverse complement strand
GTTATGTCGCCGGCGCCAATGTCCTCGGCCAGAAACCGCGCAACCTGGCCCCTCGGGCTGCGGCGCAACTCATGTTACCTTTAGGGCGTACTTGCCCTTGCCCGTTATGCCGAGCGTGTGGGCAATGTTGGACGCCTCGGGATCCACGACGAGCACGACGCCGTTCCAGTCGGGCGTCAGGTCAGACGACTTGCAGCTCGGGCAGACCTTGCCCGTCGAGACGAACTTGCACTTGCGGCACGCCATCTCGCGGGCCATCTACTTTCCCGCCTTTGCCCTGGCCTTGGGGGCCGCCTCGGCCTTTTTGCCGTCCCCCTTCTTGGCCGGCCCTGCGCCCGCGCCCTTTACCTCCTCGGCGACCCACTCGTCGGCGCCGAGGAAGGGCTGCCTGCACGTTATCCCTATCTTGCCCATCGAGGCGGCCTTGCCGAGCGAGACGGCCGTTATCCTCGTGCGCAGCGTGGATCCCACCTTTAGCGTCCGCTCGCTCTGGTTTGCGAATATCGTGCCCGCCTTGACGTCGCTCTTGAGGTAGTCGTCCATGACCTGCGAGAGGTGGAGGAGCGCGTCAGTCGGGCCTATGCGCACGAACGCGCCAAAGTCGGTGATGTCGACGATCTCGCCGCGGACTATCTCCTGCAGCTTTGGGTAGAACGTGAGGGCGTCAAACTCGACCCTGTGGAAGGTCCCACCGTCGCCGGCTATGAGCCTGCCCATCTCCTCGACCTTGACGTCGAGGATCATTATGATATAGCCGAGCTCGGCGTTTATCATGCTCTCGTACTTTTCCTTGAGTATGTTCATTGAGGCCTTTTTCATCGTGGTGCCGAAGAGGTTTGGGGGTATGCGAACGACGTCCACGAGGCTCGATATTGAGAACAACCTGTCGGCGCCCGCCCGCCCGCAAAAGCTTATGAACGTTTGCCGCCCGGCGGGGACGCGGGGGGCACGGGGGCGCAGGGCGCCCGCGTTCCGCACCGTACGGTACCGCGGGCCAGCCTATCTTTAAATAGCGAGCGCCGGCGATCCCCGCCCATGGTCGGAGTTGACCAGGTCCTGGAGCGCCTCGCCACGGTGATAGACCCCGACCTCAAGAGGGACATAGTCTCGATGGGGATGATAAAGGACCTCGAGCTCGACTCGGGGCGCCTAAAGTTCACGCTCGAGCTGACCACGCCGGCGTGCCCGTTCAACGACGAGATCGAGCGCGACGTGCGCGAGGCCGTCTCGGGCCTGGAGGGGATCACGGACCTCGACCTCAGCGTGACGGCAAAGGTCATGGAGGGCCGCTCGCTGGAGGACGACACGGGCCTCAAGACCGTCAAGAACATCATCGGCGTGGCCAGCGGCAAGGGCGGCGTGGGCAAGTCGACCGTAGCGCTAAACCTCGCGCTTGCGCTGTCCGGGGCCGGGGCCAGGGTGGGCCTGCTCGACGCCGACATTTACGGCCCGTCGATACCGCTCATGCTCGGGATAAGGGAGGGGTTTATGGAGGTCGACGAGGAGAAGCGCAAGCTGCGCCCGACAAAGTCCAACGGGATCGAGGTGGTCTCGTTTGGCTTTTTTGGCGAGCAGGACCACCAGGCCGCCATATACAGGGGGCCCATAATCTCGGGCATACTGCGCCAGTTCCTCGTGGACACTGACTGGAGCGACCTGGACTACCTCATAGTCGACCTGCCGCCGGGGACCGGCGACATCCCGCTCACGCTGGCCCAGACGATACCCATAACTGGGATACTCGTCGTCACGACGCCGCAGCAGGTGGCAAGCAGCGTGGCCGTAAAGGCGCTCGGGATGTTCAAAAAGCTAAACGTGCCCATACTCGGGATTATCGAGAACATGAGCCATTTCGAGTGCCCCGGCTGCGGCGAGTCGCACCGCGTCTTTGGGAGCGGCGGGGCCGAGCGGATAAGCGAGGAGTTCAAGATACCGAGCCTCGGCGGGATACCGCTCAACTCGGGGATCATGGCCGGCTCGGACACGGGAAGGCCCGTCATGCTGTCCGACCCCGGGTCCGTGAGCGCGCGCGCGTTCGAGGCCGCCGCCAAGAACGTCGCGGCGCAGTGCAGCATACTTGCCGCGCGCATAGCCGCCGGCGAGGACCCCGGCGCGCCGGAGGGCGAGGCCCAGGCGCAGGAGGTGCCGGCGCAGGCCGCGCAGCCGCAGCAGGCGGGCCAGGCGATCGGCGCGCGGGCCTGAGGGTGCGGTTCCGTGCTGACGCTGCCAGAGGGGATGCGCCACATGCTAAGGGAGCCGTTTGGCACGCTGATCCGCGACGCAGACGTGACGGGGGAGCGCCTGAGATCAGAGATCCCGGACGGCGCGCTCGTCGTGGCGGTCGGCGACGCGACGACCGAGCGCCTCGCGCGCCTCGGGGTGCCGGCCGGCGTCGAGGTCGTCGACGGACAGGAGAGGCGCGCCGCGCGCGCCGCGCCGCGCGGCTCGCCGGCCACGTCGCTGTACTGCAGGAACGAGGCGGGCACGATAGCGGACTCGGCGCTGGCCGCGCTCCGCGAGGCGCTCTCCGCGCCGCGCCCCGTGCGGCTCACCGTCGAAGGCGAGGAGGACCTGCTTGCCGTGCCGCTGTGCGAGATGTGCGAGGACGGCTCGGTCGTGGCCTATGGCCAGCCCGGCGAGGGCATGGTGATCGTGCGAGTGGGCGCAGGGCCGAGGGAGCGGGCCAGGCGCATCATGGGGATGATGGGGCGCAGGGATGATGAGCCGGTGGCTGGATGATCCGGTGATTTGACACCAACTTTCTGACCGTGCCCAACCACACGTCGCGCGCTACCCGCCACGGGGAAACGAGATGGGGCCGTTGCGATCCCTAGACGTGACAATTCCGAGGAAACCGTCCACGCGCCTCTTTTTCTCTCCGCCGATCCACCCCTTTATCTTGTCGAACTCGTCCCTGAGGACAATGTAGTTGTTCTCCTTGCCTATGGGATCCATAATGGCGTCAAGCTCGCTTTCCTTGTACGGGTGCCTCATGTCAAAATAAACCCTCTTGAAGCTTTGCACGTTGGCTATTTCGGGGCAACGCCTTTTCAGGCTGTCCAGAGTTTCTGTCCTGGAAAACACGTCAAAGAATTTCCTTAGCTTTTCCCCTCTTTTGCTTTGGACGCTCACCTCTACTACGAACGCCGTCTCGCCGTGCCTGAACAGGAGGTCAACCTCACCAACGTTGCTGCTCCTGTCATCCTCAGGCGAGACGGACATGTTGACGGCCACGAGCCTTAGGCCAGCATCTAGCAGCAGGTTCCCGACATCCCTCTCCTCCTCGTCGTCCATGTGCCTCACGACGATCCTCGCCTCCCTGTCCTCCATGACGCCGCCCCCACGCACAGGCCCCCTTAAATGGATTGCTGGTGGTGCGAAGTGCGGGATTTGAACCCGCGGCTCCCAGCTTGGGAAGCTGGTGTACTGCCAGGCTATACTAACTTCGCGCGCGGCGCGCGCGGGGCCCGCGCGCGTATAATAACCCACCGCGCGCCCCGCTCAAAAATGCTCGACCACGGGGCGGGCAAGAGCTGACCCGCACCGATATACGCGGCCCCCGCCGACCCACGGCCGTGAGGCTCGACGACGACTTGCGCCTGGCGATCCTCGAGAAGGTCGGCATATACTCGGCCCGCTTTTCAATCCCGCCCCCGGTCGTCCTCCTCACGCAAAGGGAGGTCCTCTCGATGCCAAAGGAGGCCACGGAGGGCCGCCGCACGACGGCCTACAAGTACTATGGCGTCTCATACCTCGCCGAGAACCTCATATTCATCAACGTCCGCAAGATACCCGACGAGAGGGCCCTCGAGTCGACCATAGTCCACGAGCTGGTCCACATGAGGTTCCCCTACCTCTCACACGGGAGGAGGTTCAGCCGCCTCGTCCGCCGCGGCCTTCGGGGGGCCAGGTTTGCCCCGTACGCCCGCCGCCGGCGGGCCGCGCCCAATTGATGGTTTATAACCATGCGCGCGCGGCCCCGCGCGCATTAATGGAAGCCCACGAGCTCCTGCCCGTCGCCGTCGCCGTGGCCTCCTTTGCCATGGCCGCCGGCTTTGCGGCGTGGGTCGTCAGGCAAAAGGCCGGCACAAAGGAGATGGCCGAGATATCCGAGGCCGTGCGCGTGGGCGCCTCGGCGTTCCTGAGGCGCGAGATGAAGATAATCATCCCGATATCGATCGGCATGGCCGTCATCATTGGCTACTTTATAGGCCTCTCCAACGGGATCGCCTTTGCCGTGGGCGCGGCCCTCTCGGGGGTCTCCGGGCTCATATCGCTCAAGATAACGGTCAAGGCCGCGGTCCGCTCGGCCAACGCGACGGAGGGCGGCCTGGGCAGGACGTTTGCGCTGGCGTTTCGCGGCGGGGCCACGGTGGGCCTGCGGCCGTCGCCGTGGCGATAAACTATGCCATAACGTCGGCGTTCCTGGGGGACTCGGGGGCGCCCATGGCGCTGTTCGCCTCGACGGTCATCGGCGTCGTGCTGGTCCCCGTCATACAGAGGATAACGGACGGCTACACGAGCTACCGCTATGGCGCGGTCCGCGAGATCGCAGAGTCCGCCAAGTGGGGCTATGCCTCGCTCACGCTCATGGGGATAATCAAGGGCATGAGGTCGACAGGGCCGTTCATGGTCGCCCTCATCGTGGCAATCGTCGTCTCGTTTGCCGTCTCGGCGGCCGCCGCGCCTGACGGCGAGAGCGCGCTGCTCTACGGGATATTTGGCACGTCGCTCACGGCAATGTCCATGCTCAGCCTCGCCGGGATCGTCCTGAGCATCGACGCGTTCGGGCCCATAGCCGACAACGCCGGCGGCATCGTCGAGATGACGGGCATGAGCGAGGACCGCCGCAAGGTGACCGACAAGATTGACGCCGTCGGCAACACGACAAAGGCCGTGACGAAGGGCTTTGCGATAGCGAGCGCCGGCCTTGCGGCCCTTGCGATGATCCAGGCCTTCCAGTTCGAGGCGTCCGAGGTCTTCCACACCGCGCTCAACTACACGCTCACAAACCCGTCGGTTATCATCGGCCTCCTCGTCGGCGGCCTGCTGCCGTTCCTCATCACGGGCCAGCTCATCAGCGGCGTCTCGCGCGCGGCGTTTCGCATGGTCGACGAGGTGCGGGCCCAGTTCAAGGCCGACGCGGGGATACTCGCCGGCACGTCAAGGCCAAACTATGCGCGCTGCGTCGACATCGCGACGGTCGCCTCGCTGAGGGAGCTCTGGAAGACGGCCGTCATCGCCATAGCCGCGCCGATCGCCCTGGGAATACTGCTCGGCCCGACGGCCGTCGCGGGCCTCCTCATGGGGTCAGTCGTCACGGGGATCGTCCTGGCCTACCACCTCGCCAACACGGGCGGCGCCTGGGACAACGCCAAAAAGCTCGTCGAGATGGAGGGCCAAAAGGGCAGCGAGGAGCACAAGGTCGCCATAGTCGGCGATGTCATCGGCGACCCCTACAAGGACACGGCAGGCCCCGCGCTCAACACGGTCATAAAGCTCCTAAACACGATAGCGATCGTCTTTGTCTCGACGTTCGTGGCAGTCGTGCCGCTGCCGGCGATATAGCAAAAAAAGGTGGTGGGGGCGCCCGCCTACTCGGGGCAGCCTTCCATCTTTTGGATAAAGTAGCCGTCCTTCTGTATGGCCTGCTCTACTGGCTCGGGGGCGCCCTGCGAGTGGCAAAAGCTGCACTCGTTGGTCGTGACCTCCGAGCCGCCCTCGCCGACGCTGGCGAGCCACTTTTTGGCGTACTCGATGGCCTGGTCGTGGTTCTTCTCCCCCGTTATCACGTCAAAGTGCATCGTGTGGCCGTCTGCGGCCTTGACGTACGTGTCGTACACGTGGACTTCCATTGCGGGGCGGCCCAACCGCGGGGCTATATAACCCTGAACGCGGCTGCGGGCGCGCGGGCCGCCTACGCGCGGCCCACGCGGACCTCGGCGGCGCCGCCGCGCCCGTCAGGCGCCCACGCGCGCATCTCGCCGTCGCGGACAGAGTATATGACCCACGCCACGGGGTTTGCCGCCATGTGGGCCTCGTCGGTCCGCGACGGGACGGCCCCCGACGTCGGGTGGCTGTGGAATATGCCGACCACCTCCAGCCCCTCGGCCTCGGCCCCCCTATAGTGAGCGATGAGCTCGCCGGCCTCTACGCTAAAGCGCGCCTCCGGCGCGGCGTCGGCGTTGCGGACCTCCTCGACGCGCTCGACGGTGGCGGCCTCCTTTCCCGGCCTGCCCACGAGGAGCGCGCACGCCTCGCGCGGGGCGTGCCGCCTTGCCAGCGAGGCCAGCCTCCCGGCCTGCCTGTCGGTCATCAGTATCGCGCCCATGCCGGCGCGCCGCGCCCCCCCTTATTTTATCCGTTCACGCGCCCCGCGCGGCGCCTAGCCGCCCTCGGTGACCGTAAAGGTCGCCTGCATCCACGGGTGGACCACGCAGATATAGTCGTGCGCG
>RKSK01000147.1 GCA_007570915.1 Cenarchaeum sp. | reverse complement strand
GTCGTGATCTGCGTGGCGTACGTCGTGCACCGGCTCGTCGACGCCGTGGGAAGGCACCTGCTCTTGTACAGGCTATAGTAGTGGCAGACCAGCGACGTCCTGCTCTGAGCGCACGGGTCGGCCGTCGACAGAGTGGGCGGCGGCATGCTCGGCGTGCCCAGCGAGGAGGGGTTGACGCCGTTCTCGCGCAGGTAACCCTCATAGAGCAGGCAGGCCACCTGGAAGCCGGACCTGTACGCCGGCAGGCAGTTGGCGCGGTAGTACTGCTTCCACGACTCTATCTGCACCGGCGTGGCGTCAAGCTCGAACACGCCGTACCTTATCTCAATGTCGACCTCGGTGTCCAGGGCAACCTGGATCTCGCGCTCCTCGTACTCTATGCCGGCCAGCGCCGCCATGACGTGCATTGTCACGACGAGCTCCTCGTTCTCCTCGTCGACGTACGACATGACGAACGGGTAGTCAGGCACGGAATAGTCGCCAGCGGCCTGCGCCTCCATTATCCCGGTGAGATCCTTGTGCGCGTCCATGAGCTCGTTGACCACGGCCACGTGGCCGACCGTGGGATCTTCAGGGATGATGGCCCATGGGGGCGCCCCCGGCTCTTCGATCTCCTCGTCCACCGTGGGCTGCCCGGTCGGGGGGGCAGGGAGTTGGGCGGGCACCCCCGCGTCGTCGTCCATGGAGAACCGTGAGAGCGCCGTGTGGGGCGCAGCGCCGACTGCGATAATGACTACGACTGGGATCAGGGCATCCCGTGCGCCCATAGGGCGCCTCCCAAGCCCTCCAAATTTAAGAGTTTATGATCCCCACGTGGCGGCTGCGGGTTTCGGAAACCACTTCCACGCCTGCGCGAGGCCGGCCCGCAACACATTAAGGCCAACCCTGCGCGGCCGCCGCGCAGATGCGCGCGTTCGTCGGGATTGACATCAGCGACGCGCAGACCCTGTCGGCCCTCGAGTCCGTCCGGCGGGAGCTTGGCGCGCCGCGCGGCCCGCGGCAGGACCACGTCACGCTCGCGTTCCTCGGCGAGGTCGACGGGCCGGCCGCCGAGGCCGCCGCCTCGGCGCTCGCGCGCGTCAGGTTTGGCGCGTTTGACGCGCAGATCGCCGGCCTCAGCGCGTTTCCCTCGCCGAGGCGCGCGCGCGTCGTGTGGGCCGGGGTGCGCGGGGGCGCCGCCGGCGTCAGCGGCCTGGCGCGCCTCGTCTCCGAGGCCCTGCGCCTCGGGGGGAGCGCGCGCCTCGTCCCGCACGTGACGGTCTCTAGGGTTAAAAGCGGGCAGGCGCCCCCGCTTGGCGTGCTAAGGGCGCACCGCGACACGGAGTTTGGCGTGCAGCGCGTCTCCTCGTTCTCGCTAAAGCGCAGCGACCCGGACGGCGCGCGCCACGTCCACACGGTCCTGCGGACCGTGGAGGCCTCGCCTTGAGGGGGGTGGCCGCGGCCAGGGCGCGCGTCGCGCCGACGGCCGCCGAGCGCAGGGCAAAAGAGTCCGTAGCCGCCGAGGTCCTCTCCCTCGTGCGCGCCGAGGTGGCGGGCAGCCCCCACGCCAAGGGGGCCGAGCTGGGCGGCTCTTACGCAAAGGGGACGTGGCTTGCCGGCGCGGACATTGACGTGTTTGTCGTCTTTGAGGCGTCTGTCCCCGCGGCGCGCCTCGAGTCCGAGTCGCGACGCATAGGCTTTGCCTCGATGCGCAGGCACCGCCCGTACGTGCGATACGCGTCGCACCCGTACGTCGAGGCGGCGATCAGGGGCACAAAGGTCAACGTGGTCCCGTGCTATGACGTGCGCGCGGGCGAGTGGAAGAGCGCCGCCGACAGGTCCCGCTTCCACACAAGGCACATGGCCGGCGCGCTCACGCCGCAGATGCGCGATGACGTGCGCGTGCTAAAGCGCCTCCTCCAGTCCAACGGGCTGTACGGCGCCGAGCTTGCGCGCGAGGCCCTCAGCGGGTACGCGTGCGAGGTCCTCGTCGCGCACCACGGGTCGCTCGAGGCGGCGGTCCGCGCGCTTGCGCGCGCCCCGCGCGGGCATGTCATCGGCCGCGCCGACGGCCCCCAGTCGACGCCCCTGGCGATCATGGATCCCGTGGACCCCGCAAGGAACCTCGCGCTGGCGATATCGCCGGCCAACATTGGCAGGCTCGTCATGCTCTGCCGCGCAGTCGAGGCCGGCGCGCTGCCCCTCTCGCCGGCGCGCGCGCGCCCCGACGCGGAAATACTGCGCTCGACTGTGACCGCGAGGTTTTTTGCCAGGCCGCGCGCGCCCGAGACGATATGGGGCCAGGCAAAGAGCGCCGCGTCCGCGCTCGCCGCGCGCCTCGGCGAGGGCGGGTTTGGCGTCATGCGCCACGGCGCGCACGTCGACGCGCGCTCGCGCGTCACGCTGGCCTTTGTCCTCGAGTCCATGGCGGCGCCGCGCTGGTCAGTTGGGGTGGGCCCGGACCACTTTGACGCGGCCAACGCGGCGCGGTTTGTCGAGGCCAACGCGAGGCGCTCTCCGCTCGTCTGGGTCGGGCAGGACTCGCGCCTGCGCGCGGCGCGGCGCAGGGGCTACTCGACTGCGGCGAACCTCCTGCGCGACGCGCTCTCGCGCGGCCTGGCCGCCTCGGGCGTGCCGGCCGGCCTGAGGCGCGACATCAGGGCTGGCGTCGTGGTCCGTGCCGGCGTGCGCGCCTCCGAGCTGCGCCTCGTGGAGGCCATATCCGATATTGTCGCTACAGACGCAAGGGCGCTCGGTGGCCGTCGATAGGCTCGCCGCCGGGCCCCACGGCCACGTGCTGGGGTACCCGCGCGCGACGCCGAGGCGGCTCGCCGCGCGGGCCGCGGCCCTGCGCGCGCTGGGCGTCACGGCCGTCTCCCTCGAGGGCCCCGTCATCCTGGGCGGCGCGCGCGTGCTGGGCAAGGGGTACTCTAGCGTCGTGCTCGCCGCGCGCTGGCGCCGGCGCGGCGTCGCGCTCAAGGTCCGGCGCACGGACTCGCCGCGGCGCACAATGCTCGCCGAGGCGCGCCTCCTCGCGCTTGCCAACGCCGCCGGCGCCGGCCCGCGCCTCCTTGCGCGATCGCGCAACGCGCTCGTCATGGAGCGCGCCGCCGGCGCGCCGATAGGCGGGTGGCTCGCCTCGCCGGCGGCGCGCCGTGCCGGCGCCGTGCGCGCGGTGGTCAGGCGCACGCTCGAGTCCTGCCGCGCGCTTGACAGGGCCGGCATCGACCACGGCGAGCTCTCCTCGCCCTCGCGACACGTCATCGTCGGCGACGGCCACGAGATCACCATAGTCGACTTTGAGAGCGCATCGGCCTCGAGGCGCGCCTCCAACGTGACGTCGGCGGCGCAGGCCCTACTCATCGGCGCGTCGCTCTCGGCGCCGGTCAGGCGCGCGTGCGGCCTTCCGGGGCGCGAGGACGCAGTCGTGCTCCTGCGCGCATACAAGTCGTCCATGTCCGACGCGTCATTTGCGGCCCTGCTCGGGGGGTTGGGCCTTTGATCGACGGCGCCGTGCGCCACCTGCGGCGGGACGCGCGCCTGCGCCCCGTCATTGACAGGGTCGGCGCGTACGGCCTGCGCCGCGTGCGAAACCGCTACGAGTGCCTCGTGGGGGCCATCGTAAACCAGCAGCTCGCCGGCTCGGCGGCGCGCCCCATACTCGCGCGCTTTCGGGCGATGTACGGCCCGCGCTTTCCGCGGCCCGAGGCCGTCGCGGCCACGCGGACCGGCGCGCTGCGCCGCGTGGGCCTCTCCTCGATGAAGGCGTCGTACATACGCGGCGTCTCGCGCGAGATAGCCGGCGGCGCGCTGCGCCTCGACGCGCTCTCGCGCCTCGGCGACGAGGCAGTCGTCGAGCGCCTCTCGCGCGTGCGCGGCATCGGGCGCTGGACCGCCGAGATGTACCTGATGTTCGCGCTTGGCCGGCCCGACGTGCTGCCGGTCGGCGACTATGGCCTGCGCGCCGGCGTGAGGGACCTCTTTTCGATGCGCGAGCTGCCGACGCCGCCCGAGCTGCGCCGGAGGGCCGAGCCGTGGCGCCCGTACAGGTCGGTCGCGACGTGGTACATATGGAAGGGGATGCGCGGGTTTGGCGAGATCGGCTAGGGCGCAAGGCCCCCCAGGCTTTAAATCTGCCCGGCGCGGCGCGCGGCCCGTGGGCCCCGGCGCCACAGTCGCAGCCATGGCAGTCGCCGCCGCGCTCGCCGCGGCGGCCCCGGCGGCCGCGCAGCAGGGTGCGGAGGCCGACCCGTGGAGCCCGGAGGCCCTCGAGGCGCTCCTCGCGGCCCATGTCGAGGAGGACGAGGAAGAGGTGCTGGCCGCGACGATCAGGGCCCACGACAGCCTGGTGGAGATCATGCATGCCCACGTGGCGGGGGACCGCTCGGCGCCGGACTATCCGTTTGTCATGTCGTACGTGGACGAGGAGAACCTGGAGCTCGTCGTGATGATGCACGTCATGGCGATGCTGGCCGGCATAGAGTACAGCGAGGAGGAGCTCCACGTGGCCCTTGGCACCGACCACCCCGGCGTCGAGTTCAACATAGTGTACGGGACGTTCGAGCCCGACTCGTCGTGGGTTCGCGTGGAGTCGTGGAGGCAGTACTATCTCGAGCGCTGCGTGCCAGAGCCGCAGCCCGACCACGCGGGCTCCTGCGCAGTCCACGCAAAAAGGCTGCGCGATAGCGGCGCAGAGGTGCCGGGGCAGGATCCCG
>RKSK01000144.1 GCA_007570915.1 Cenarchaeum sp. | reverse complement strand
AGTCTCCGCTGCGGCCAGGCGGGCGCCGCCGCGCCGCCCCTAGCACGGCAGGGGCACGTTTGAGTTCTTGCAGAGCGTGTTGTATATGCCAAACCCGAATATGACCGCCGCAAAGGCCGCAAGGGGGGCGATGACGAGTACCTTGGCCATTAGCGGGCTCATGCTCGGCCGGCGCGCCTCCCCGCGCGGGCTATAAGTCTGACCTAGGAGACCTCGATCGAGAGCCTCGCGCGCGCGCCTGGCTCGCGCAGCGCGCGGACCATCTCGCGCGGGACAGAGTCCGACGCCGCGTCGCACGCGACGGCGAGCGTGCGAGGGCACGCAAAGGCGCTCCTGCGCAGGACGATGTCGCGCGCGTCGCTGAGGGCCAGCGCGGGGTCGCCGCGCCCGCGCAGGCCAAAGGAGAGGCCGCCGACTGCGATCTCGACGTCCACGACGGCCCGCGCGTCTCGCAGGCGCGCCTTGAGGGCCGCCGGCAGGCCCGCGCACGCGCACGAGGCGCCCACGCCCAGGACGCAGTCCCCGGCCGGCGTGAGCGAGCGGGCGCGCGTGACCTCGATCGTGCGCGTATGGAGCGCGCGCACGCTCTCGTGCCCAAAAAACCCGATCTCGAACCTCAACGGGCCGCGGGCGCGGCTAGACTTAAATTAAACGTTGGGCGGGGCGGCGGCGTTGCTACCAGCGCAGCAGGGCTACGACAGGGCGATCACGGTATTCTCGCCTGACGGCCGCCTATACCAGGTCGAGTACGCGATCGAGACGGTCAGGCGCGGCTCGATCGCAGTCGGCGTCAAGTCGCGCGAGGGCGTCGTGATCGGCGTCGAGGAGAGCTCGCGCAAGCTCCAGATATCGGACCGCCTGCAAAAGATCTTCCAGGTCGACGCCCACATCGGCGTCGCCGCGGCCGGCTACATACCAGACGCGAGGAGCCAGGTCGACAACGCGAGGTTTTTCTCGCAGAGCAACCGCCTCATATACGACGAGGACGTCGACGTCGAGACCGTCGCCAGGCACGTCTCCGACCAGTGCCAGCAGTTCACCCAGTTCGCCGGCGTGAGGCCCTTTGGCGTCGCGCTCATACTCGCAGGCGTCGACGGCGGCGGGGACGGCAGGCTCTTCCTTACGGACCCGAGCGGCACGTACGTCTCGTACGACGCCGTCGCCATCGGGGCCGGCAGCGACGGCGTGACGGCGTTCCTCGAAAAGGCGTACACGCCCGACATCGGCCTCGCCGAGGCCACGCAGCTCGCCGCGGCGGCGATACAAAAGTCGCGCAACGAGCTCGAGAACGGCGCGCGAGTCAGGATGGCGCGAATCCCGGCGAGCACGCGGTCCTTTGAGATAATACCCGACCACGACGTCGAGTCGATCGCCTCGGCGGCGCGCTCGGCGTACGCCGACGCCGGCTCCTAGCGCGAGCGTTGGACGTCTCGGTGGCCATACCGGACTCGTCAATATCGGACGAGCCCACGCGCGAGTCAAAGGCGAGAAAGGCCTCGACGATCGCGCGCGCGTGCGCGATATTTGGCGTCAGGGAGGTGTACGTGTACGGCGACCGCGGGACGCGCGAGGACGCCTCGCTCCTCGCGGGCCTGCTGCGCCACGCCGAGACGCCCCAGTACCTGCGCCGCGTGCTCTACCCGCGCATAGACGCGCTGCGCCACGTCGGCGTCATGCACCCGCTGCAGATACCGAGCCACACGGTCCCGCGCCGCCTGCGCGACGTGCGCGCCGGCGACGTGCGCGAGGGCGTCGTGGCCGCCTCGCGCGGCGGCATGGTCGTCGACGTCGGCATCGGCCGCGCGCTGCCCTACCGCGGCGGCGCCGCGCCGGGCTCGCGCGTGACGGTGCGCATGCGCGCCGGCGCGCCGAGCCCGGACGCAAAGGAGATCCCGCGCGCCGAGGCGCCGGCCTACTGGGGGTACGTGGTCCGCGCGCGCTCAAGCCTCGCCGGCCTGCTGCGCTCGTGGGAGGGGCCGGTAATACTCACGTCGAGGAAGGGCCGCGCGCGCGCGGCCTCGGCGGCGCGCCGGGCCGCCGCCGGCGGCGCGCTGGTAGCCTTTGGCGCGCCGGACAGGGGCCTGCCGGAGATTCTCGGGGCCGAGGCCGCGCGGATCCAGGGCGCGACCACGGTCAACTTTTTCCCAAACCAGCGGACCGCGACGGTTCGCCTAGAGGAGGCGATCCTCGGCGTCCTTGCCATACTCGACGCCGCGCCGGAGGGGGGAGGCGTCGGGCCCTAGGCTGCGCCTCGCACTGGCCATGGCCGCCGGCGCGGCCGGCATCGCCGCAGGCGCGGCCTTCCTGTGGCTCGCCGTGGGCATGCTGCTCGCGTAGGGAGGGCGGCGCCGCGCCGGCGGGGGCCCGACACCGTTAAAAGGCCCCGCGGCTGCGCGGCGCCCCGTTGGCAGGGGAAAAGGTGGCCGAGGCGCCCAAGATGACGCAAGAGGAGGCAGACGAGATACTTCGTGGCATGGACTTGACCAAGGCGCTGTACAGGGAAAAAAAGAAAAAGCCCCGTGGGTCGGATTAGCGGTTCTCTAGGCGTTTTCGGACGTACGGAACGGGGGCAGGGCAACTTGGGCACAAACTTGCAAGTTTTGGCGTCAATCCTGTACATGGGGACACAGGAGTGCGACTGGGTCATAAGCGGCCTCGTGACGCGGGCAAAGCCCACGCTGGCCGCAAGCGCCATGGTGCTTGGCGTCATGATTGCCGGAATCGGCGGCTTTGCGTGGCTCTTGAGCGCCGGCGAGTTCTCCAGTGTCGTCTTGGCGCAGCTGGCGGAGACGCGCGCGTTCGCCGCGGTCCTGGCGCTGGGGGTGCTCGGGTTTGCCTCCCTGCTTGGGCCTGCCTGCCTCTCCGCATGGGCGCTCAGGGCGGAGAGGATCAGGATCCCGTTTAGCTCAAACCTTGTAATGCCAGGCGGCGCCATTAGCGAAAAGGCGCTGCAGGCGTGGGGCGCCGGGTCAGAGGACGCAATGCGCAGGGTCATGTGCAAGTCCCACGCCGCAGCCCTGAAAAACAGGGAGGACGTGATTGTGAGCGATGGGCCCAAGACGCTGGCCGGCCAGGTCGTGCTGGTCTCTGGCCTCCTGTTCAAGACAACTGCGGCCATCATCGTGCTCGCCGCCGTGGGCGCCGTGGGCGCCGTGGCCGGGGCATGACGCCCCGCCATGCGCGCAAATGCGGCGCGAGGTAACGTGCCGCCTCAGGCCGTACCTGTGCGTGGCTCGCGTCCTTGGCAGGCGTGGAACTTCCCTCGGGCGGCTCGCCCCCCACGCTCGCCAGCCCGCGTGCCGGGCATGTGGCACATGCCTTGCAGGGCGCCGCCCCGCCACCGCGCGCAATTCGCATGGCGTGCCTGGCAGGCCCCATGCGGCTCGCGGCCAGGACGCCACGAGGGACGTGCATGCGGCTTGCCCTTAGGGCAAGGCCGTCGGGTGGCGCAAGTCAGGGCAACGGGGCAGCTCGGCGACCACGCTGCCTGGGCGGGGCGGGCCTGCGCCCCCCGGCGAGGAGGCTGGCCCGCGCATGGCATGCATGCCACATGGGATGGCCTGGCCGACGGGCACCCCATGTGGCCAGCGCGCGCAACGCTTCCCGGCCGGCATGAGCGCGATCATTGGGTTTGGCCGCAGGGCGACGCGGCCCTGCTGCGTGAACGGGCACGGTTTTTGGCGGGCCTGGCCGCTTTGGCGCCCGCCGCGCCGCGCCGGCGGGCCCGAAAATAGTTAAAAGGGGCCGCGCCGGCCCCGCCCGCCAGGATGGGGCACAGGAAGCACAGCCAGCCGCGCAGGGGCAGCCTCGCCTACCTGCCGCGCAAGCGCGCCGGCACGATGGAGGCCAGGATACGCTCCTGGCCGGGGGCATCCGGCGAGCCGCGCATGCTCGCGCACGCCGGCTTCAAGGCCGGCTGCGTGCGCATTGTCAGCATCGACGACCGCGAGCACACGCCAAACCACGGCAAGCAGCTGGTCAGCATGGCGACGGTCATCGCGACGCCGCCGGCGACGGTCGTCGGCGTTAGGGGCTACTCGCGCGACCACGCCGGCCACCACGCCGAGTTTGACGTCTACGCCGCCGAGATGCCAAAAAAGGTCTCAAAGCGCCTGGGCCTCAAGAGCGCCGAGGGCGCCCTCGAGTCGGCCAGGGCCTCGCTGGGCAGGATCAGGCGCATATTTGCGCTCCTCGCCGTGACCCCCGAGGACGCGTCCACGGGCCAAAAGGCGCCGTACGTGTTTGAGGCCGCAGTCGGCGGCGGCGACGTCGCGGCCCAGTTCGAGTACGTCTCGGGCCTTCTCGGCAAGGAGGTCGGCGTCGACAGGATCTTTGAGGCCGGCGCGACCGTCGACGTCGCGGCGATATCGCGCGGCAAGGGCTGGCAGGGCGTCATAAAGCGCTACGGCGCCAAGCGCAAGCAGCACAAGTCGCGCAAGAGCGTCAGGGAGCTCGGCTCGCTCGGGCCCATATCGCCGCAGTATGTCATGTACACGGTCCCGCGCGCGGGCCAGATGGGGGCCCACCAGCGCATAGAGTACAACAAGAGGATAATGGCCATGGGCAGCGCCGGCGAGGGCGACCCCATTAACCCCGCAGGCGGGCACCACAGGTTTGGCAGCGTGGCAGGCGACTATGTCGTGCTCATGGGCTCGGTCCCCGGCACGCCGCGCAGGCTAGTCAAGCTGCGCGCGCCGATGCGCCCGCCCTCGGGCAAGGCGCAAAAGCCCAACATACTGGAGGTGATCGCCTGATGGCAGTCGCCGTCATGCGCGCAGACGGGACGAGCGACGGCGAGGTCGAGCTCCCGCGAGTCTTTGCGACGCCGTTTCGCCGCGACATTATAGCGCGCGCGCACGCGATAATGAGCACGCGCCGCTTCCAGCCGCAGGGGCGGCACCCGACGGCCGGCATGGACGTCGTCGCGCGCACCGCCAACCCGCCGACGGGCCAGGGCCAGGCCAGGATCGCCAGGATACGCACGAGCGGCGGGCGCAGGCAGGGCGAGGCCGCCGGCGTCGCCTCCGTCCGCGGCGGCAGGCAGGCCCACCCGCCGAGGGCCGAGCGCGCGATACGCAAGAGGATAAACCGCAAGGAGCGCCGACTCGCCCTCTGCTCGGCGATCGCCGCTACGGCCGACAGGGGCCTTGTCGCCTCGCGCGGCCACCGCGTGCCCGACGGCGCGGCGCTGCCGCTAGTCGTGAGCGACGACGTCATGGAGACGTCCACGGCAAAGGGCGTGCGCGCGCTCCTCGGCGCGCTGGGCCTGTACGCCGACGTCGAGCGCCTCCTCCCCAGGCGCAGGCGCAGCGGCAAGCCTGCCCTGCGCGGGCGCACAAAAAAGGTCGGCAAGAGCGTCCTCTTTGTGACCGCCGGCGGCGGGGCCCTGGCCCGCGCGTGCGGGGCCGTCCCCGGCGTCGAGGCCCGCCGCGCGCGCGACCTGAGCGTCCTCGACCTGGCCCCCGGCGCCGCGCCGGCCCGCCTCACCGTCTACACGAGGGCCGCGATCGGCGAGATCGCCTCCATCCCGACGCCCCACCTCGAGGCCATGGGGGCGCCGCAATGAACGCCGAGGAGGCCGCGAGGGTCGTCATACGGCCCTACATCACCGAAAAGACGTTCGCGATGGTAGAGTCCGAGGCCAAGATATGCTTTATCGTGGGCAGGGAGGCGAGCAAGGCCCAGGTCGCCGAGGCCGTCGAGGAGCTCTACGGGCAGAGGGCCGCCGGGGTCAACACGGCCCGCACGATATACGGCAAAAAGGCCTTTGTGCGCTTTGAGACGGCCGAAAAGGCGCGCGACCTGGCCACGAAAATAGGAATGCTCTAATATGACCACCCCCCCAACCCCCCCAGCAGGCGGCCTGAAATGGTGAAAAAGTTCGACTACCGCGGGATACCCCTCAAGGACCTCGAGGGCATGGACGCCGAGCGCTGGTTTGGCCTCTTCACGGCCAGGCAGCGCAGGTCGCTCTCCAGGGGCCTCAGCGAGGGCAAGCGCAGGCTGACCAGGGAGATACGCGACTCGCGCGCCGGCGGGGCCGGCCCCGTCCGGACGCATGTCAGGGACCTCATAGTCCTGCCCTACATGGTCGGTGCCAGGGTCGCCGTATTCTCGGGCAAGGAGTTCCGCGAGGTCGCCATCGTCCCCGAGATGATCGGCCGCTACCTCGGCGAGTTTGTCATAACCAACAAGCGCGTGAACCACGGCGCGCCGGGCGTGGGGGCCTCGAGATCCAGCCTCTACGTGCCGCTAAAGTGATCGCGATGGGCTACGGGTACGCGTTCCAGGGCTACGACGGGACCCGCCACGTGCGCGCGGCGATGCGCGAGCGGCAGATATCGCACAAGCACGCCAGGGAGATAGCCGCGAGCATACGGAGGCTCACGCTCGAGGGCGCGCGCGACTACCTGCAGGCCGTCATCCGCAAGGAGCGCGCCGTGCCCATGCGCCGCCACAAGCGCCAGGTTGGGCACAAGCCCGACCCCGGCGTCATGGCGGGCCGCTACCCCGTCAAGGCCGCCGGGGAGTTTGTGCGCCTGCTTGACAACCTCGAGTCAAACGCCGAGTACAAGGGCATGGACCTCGACAGGCTGCGCCTTGTCGGCGTGACGGTCCACAAGGGCATGGTCATGGAGAGGTTTACGCCGCGCGCGTTCGGGCGCGCGTCGCCAAAGAACAACACGCTCACGCACGTCGAGCTGGTGGCCCAGGAGGTGTAGCATGACCTCGGCAAAGAACGCCATCCGCGACAACTATAACTCGCTGCAGCTCATGTCCTACCTGCGCGAGGAGATCGGCGACGCGGGCTTTTCGGGCGCCGACGTCGAGGCGCGGCCGACCGGGACCACGATAACGGTCCACGTGACGAGGCCGGGCCTCGTCATCGGGCGCAAGGGCGAGGGGATACGCAGGCTGACCGACGAGATCGCGAGAAGGTTCGGCTACAAGGAGCCGCGCATATCCGTCAAGGAGAACACAAAGCCCGAGCTCTCCCCGACGGTCATGTGCAACAGGGTCGCCGCGCACATAAAGCGCGGCACGGCGTTCCGCCGCGCCGTCATGTGGACGATGCGCCAGGTCATGGCCGGCGGCGCAAAGGGCGTCCAGATCACGGCGTCTGGCAAGCTGCGCGGCGACCGCTCTGCCTTTGAGAAGCGCACGATCGGCGTCCTCCCGCGCGCCGGCGCCTTCGCCGACGCCGTCGTAGAGGAGGACATTGTCCACGTCGAGACGCCGATGGGCCTCATCGGCATACGCATACGCATAGCAAAGGAGGACGAGTACCGCGCGAGGGAGAGCTTTGAGATGAAGGCCCCCAGGGCAAAGAGGCAGAGGATCAGGATCGAGAGGGCCGAGGAGAGGCCGGTCGACCCCAAGGAGGCCAGGAGCGCCGGCTCGGAGGGGGCCGCGGGGGGAGAAAGGGCCGCGCCGGAGGCGGCCGACGGGGGCCCCGAGGAGACCGACGAGGGCGTGCTGGCCGGCGGCGCCGCCTCGCCGGGGGGCGGCAGGTGATGGCCGGCATGAGGATGCGCGACGTGCGCAAGCTCTCCAGGGACGAGATGCGCCAAAAGATAACAGAGCTGCGCTCCGAGCTCACAAAGATGCGGACCGACTCCTCAAAGGGGACGCTCCGCAAGGACAGCGGCAAGATACGCCCCATGAGGCGGACAGTCGCCAGGATGCTCACGCGCATGCGAGAGGAGGGCACGGCATGAGCCGGCCCGCCGAGACGGAGCTCATAGGCGCGGCGATGCGCGTCGTGCGCTCGCCGTGCGCGCACACCGTCGGGATTGGCGGGACGGTCGTCGACGAGACGATGTCGATGCTGGCGCTGCGCGAGGGGGGCAGGACGCGCTGGGTCCCAAAGGCCGGCTCGGCGTTCTCGCTGGAGTCCGGCGGCTCCGTGGCCGAGGCAGACGGCGACTCGCTGGTGGGCAGGCCGCACGACAGGAGGGGGGCGCGATGACGCGCGACATTGGCCTCAAGGTCGCCGACCCCCCGCGCGAGCCCGCCGAGGGCGACGCCAAAAACCCGTTCAACGGGACGCTCCCGATACGCGGCAGGCTCTTTGAGGGGACGGTCATATCGGCGAGCGCGAAAAGCACCGTCGTAGTCGAGCGCGACGCGCCGGCGTACATACCAAAGTTCAAGAGGTACGCGCGCAGCCGCAGGCGCATCCACGCGCACGTGCCCTCCAACATTGACGTGGCGGTGGGGGCGAGGGTCATGGCCGCCGAGTGCAGGCCGGTCTCAAAGTCCGTCTCCTTTGTCGTCGTGGAGGCGGGGGCCTAGTGTCGCAGGGGCGCAGCCGCGGCAAGACGCGCGGCGTCGAGGAGTTTAGGCCCTACGTGACGAGGTCGCTCCCGATAGGCGCGCAGGTCGTCTGCGCGGACAACACGGGGGCAAAGATACTCGAGATCGTCATGGTCCAAAAGACAAAGACGCGCGTCTCCAGGCTGCCGGCCGCCGCCGTCGGCGACTTTGTCAACGTCGTCGTCAAAAAGGGCCCGGCCGAGCTGCGCAAGCAGGTCTACGGGGCCGTCATCATAAGGCAAAAGTACCCCGTCCGCAGGCTGCACGGCGTGCGCGTCACGTTCGAGGACAACGCCGCGGTCCTGACCTCAAAGGAGGGCGAGGTCAAGGGGACCGAGATAAAGGGGCCTGTCGCGTCAGAGGCGTCTGAAAAGTGGCCGAGGCTGGCAAACCTGGCGTCAATGGTGGCATGAGATGAAGCCCTCAAAGATGCGCAACAGGCAGATATGGCGGGCGAGCCACTCCGTGCGGTCCAGGCAGCTCGGAGCGGCCCTCTCGCCTGACCTGCGCTCGAGGCACTCGAGGCGCAGCGTGCGCGTCGTGGCCGGCGACACCGTGAGGGTCGTGCGCGGCGAGTACAAGGACGTCGAGGGCAGGGTCTCGCGCGTCTTTGCGCTCGCGGGCCGGATCGCCATCGAGGGCGTCAAGAAGGAAAAGGGCAAGGGCGAAAAGTTTGACGTGCAGATACACTCGACCAACGTCGTCGTGACGTCGCTCAACGGCGCCGACTCGCGAAGGATGGCGAGGGTACGCGGCGAGAGGGGCGCAGGGAGGCCCGCGCCGCCGCCCGGCGGCGCGCAGGCGCCGGCGCCGCGGTACGCCAGCACGATAGACGCCCGGCTGGCCGGCAGGATGCTCGATGGCGGGCAGGCGGGCGGGCAGGGGCCGGCGAGCGCCGGGCCTGGCGGGGCGCCCAAGGGCGCAGGCGAAAAGGCCGAAGCCGGCGAGCACAGGGGCGCAGGCGAAAAGGCCGAAGCCGGCGAGCACAGGGGCGCAGGCGAAAAGGCCGAGGGGCACAAGGACGAGGCAGGCACTGGCGCCAAAAAGGCCGGGGAGGGATCCCAGTAATGGTCAGCGTCGCGGGCAGCAAAAAGCTAAAGCGCCAGATGGCGCCGGCCTTTTGGGGCATATCGCGCAAGAACAAGCGCTTTGTCGTGACGGTAAGGCCGGGCCAGCACCCGCGCGCGCTCTCGGTGCCCACGGCGGTCCTCCTCAGGGACGTCCTGGGCGTGGTCCGCACGCTGCGCGAGGCAAAGTCTGCGATATACTCCGGCGGCGTCAAGGTCGACGGCGTGGTCCGCAAGTCGCTCCACCACGGGATCGGCCTCATGGACACCGTGGAGCTGCGCGGCAGCGGCGCAATGTACCGCATGGTCCCGCGCGAGGGGCAGATACTGCGCCCCGTGGCCGTCGACTCCGCGGAGATGGGCAAAAAGATCTGCAAGGTCACCTCAAAGGTGACCATACGCGGCGGCAGGACGCAGGTGGGCATGCACGACGGGCGCTCGGTCATAACCGGCGCGGACGTGAGGGTCGGGGACTCTTGCGTAATATCGGTGCCGGGCCAGGAGATGGGCGAGGTCATACGCCTCGAGGCCGGCTGCCTCGCGATGGTCACGAGGGGGGCCAACGCCGGCGCCACGGGGACGGTGGATGAGATAAAAAGGGGGACGTTTGTCCTGCCGGCCATGGCGACGATGTCCCTGGGGGACAGGAGGGTCGACGTGCCGGCCGAGATTGTCATGGCCATAGGCAGGGGGGAGCCTGCGGTGAGCGTGGCATGAGCGCCGAGGCCAACCCCATGAGGGCAATCTA
>RKSK01000186.1 GCA_007570915.1 Cenarchaeum sp. | reverse complement strand
AGCAAACGCCAGAGCGCCCCGGGCCGTTTTCTGCGCCCCTCCGCACCCGCACCAACCAACACACGCCCGCGAGCCAAAACCCGCACGGCGTTCCGCGCTTGCTCTGTGCAGGCGGCTCAGGGAGAGCAGCGGCGCGAGGCCAGGCCCGGCAGCACAGCTTTTGCGCGCAGGAGCGGGATCGCGCAGCCGCTCTTTCCAGCCACATGCCCGCGCCGACAGCCGGACCCCACGCACGCACGCTCGCGCGCGGGAGGATCTCCGCAGGGCGCTCCACAGAGAAAAGGCCGCGCGCTTGCGCAACCCGGCAATGCCCGCGCACCGCACGTCGAGCGTTGGCATGCCCCGCACAGCAGCCCGGATCTTGTCGGGGCGCGGAAGGCGAGCACGAACGCGGCCTGCAAGGCACCCCCGCCAGACGGGTTCGTGGGGGACGCCAGTCGGGGTCTCCATTGCGCTCAAGAGGGCTCCCGACGCCCGCACCGCGACGGATCTGCGCACCACGCCGCCCCGGCCGGAGGCTTGCACACAAGCGCGAACCGCGATCCGGGGTGACACGTCTGCACGGACTGCCCCAAAACCCCGGCAAAAGCCACCGACGCCCCGCGCGGTCGACGCCCCGCCCCGGGCCGGCACGTCAGAGCCGGGCGCCGTGGATGGCTCATGGCGCTGGCCGGAGCGGCGCCCCGCGGACTCGCACCCCCCAGGCTTGCAGGCTTTTGCCGCACGGCCGACAAGGCCATGAGGCGCAGGCCGCACAGCCTGAAAACGCCAGCCTAAACAGGGAGCGGGACCGCACCGCCACCTGCTGGTGGATCGCAGGCGGCAAGATCGCAGCTGCGGGCATGCCACGCAGCCGACGCAAAAACCCGCGCGCGGCTAGGCCAACTTTCCTATCTTGCGCCGCCAAGCCCGGCCATGAGCACACATGTGCCTCGCGCCCTCAAGATCTCAAGCGCGCCCAAGGGCTTTTGCCCGACAGCGTGACCGCAGATCCCTGCGATCTCACAAAAGCCTTTTTAGGTAGGGTATTTTAGGCGCCGCGTGAACCCAAGACGCCGCCGACCCGGAGAGATCAGCCACACTGCGATCATGATCGCGTTGGTGGTCGCTGCCACCTTGACTGCCTTTATGGTTCGCCCAGTCCACAATATGGCCACGCTTGCAGACTTTCTTTCCATTCTTGCGATCCCGATCGCACTGTCCATATACCGCCTCGCGGGGCTCTTTGCCGAGAGGTCGCGAGCGGCCCACGAATCTACCCTTCGCGAGACCGACAAGAGGGACATCAAACATGCCGAAGCCATGACCCACACATGCCGCTCTGTTGCGCTGGGGATCTCCCGCTCTTCTGCGATTTCAAGCCCCAACGTGCTGATATTGACGCAGAACCTGGCAATCACAATTGGAACCGTCGTGACGCAACACGGGCACCTGCTTACCAAGAGGGGCCAGCGCGCCGCCGAAAGGGCGCGTAACGCGGCCTCGCTGATACTAGAGTCCGGCAACGACTGCCTGGCGATAAACGCCTCTTGCATGGCCCAAGACCTCAAAATCCTCTCAAACAGCGTCCTTTCCCCAGATGACGAGTCGCTCGTGGAGCGCAGAAGGCGGGCCGCCGGCGCCGATATCCCGGCCTAGGGGGCAGGCGCGCCCTCGCGGGCGGCGCCCCCCAACGACATAAATCACGACCCCCGCGCGCCGCGCGCGTGGCGAGGAGCAACTATGAGATACTCGGTCTGCGCGAGGGAGCCGGCGAGAGGGAGGTCCAGCAGGCGTTCCGGCGCCTCGCGCTGATGTACCACTCTGACCGCGGCGGCGACGAGGAAAAGTTCAAGGAGATAAAGCGCGCGTACGACGGCCTCCGGGCCGGCCGCGCGCGCGAGTCTCCCCCGCCGGGACCCGGCGGGGACGACAGCGCCGAGTCGGCCAGGAGAAACACCGAGCTTGCGCGCGAGGTCGCGCGCGAGATGCGCGAGGCCGAGTCGTGGGCCGCGTCGCTAGTCGCCGCCGGCTCGACGGGGACGCGCCTGTTCGGGTCCAGGACGCTCGGCGAGATAGAGCTCGAGCGCAGGCCAAACGGCGTCCTCTCGATAAAGGGCAACGTCATGGCCGGCTCGCTGCGCTACGACGGCCCGATAACGGTGAGCGGCGCGATCACGAGCCCGACGCGCGGAGCCGAGCCGACGGAGATAACGGCGGCCGTCGGGGACTTTCGCGTCCCGGACGCCGTGCCCAACCGCTACAGGATCGAGAACGGCGCGCAAATAACGGCCGAGAACGGCAACATCGTCGCCGGAAACGTCTTTGGAAAAAAGAGGAGGGTCAGCGACCCTGGCGGCAGGGTCGGCGTCTACACGACCGTCGAGCACCGGACCCGCCTTAGCGCGCCCAACGGCACGGTCACCGTCGCCGCGGCCGCCGGCACCGTCGGGCTCTCCGCGCTGCGCGTCGAGGCCCACACGCTGCGGGACGACGTCCAGGTCGACGCGCGCGACATAGCCATAGGCGGCCCGTCGATCACGCACGACGTCTCGCTGCGCGTGCGCGCCGGCGGGACGCTGCGCTTCATGGAGGCCGGCTCTATACTGGGCCTAAGCGACGACGCGTCCGTGTCCGCCGAGGGGGGCGGCGCGGTCAGCCTGCGCGAGCTCAAGGTGAAGAGGATACGCGACACCGACCCGTCGCACGCCGGCGACGCGACGCTCGTCGGCTCTGGCCACGTTATCACGCACGCGACGCTCCTTGCCCTCGCCTCGCGCCCCCCGCTCGCCTCGCGCCTCCGCGGCCTCGCGCGCAGGCGCCGCTAGGCGCGTATAAATGAAAAAAGGCCGCTAGGCCTACTTTACGAGCTCGTCCCAGCCTTTGACAAAGACCGAGTTCTTGTAGAGGGGGACCGGCTGGCCGACGGTAAAGTCCATCGGGCGCATCCAAAAGATGGCCTTCGTCGGGCACACGCCTATGCACGCGCCGTCGGATATGCACCTCTCGGGGTAAAAGACGAACGCCTTGCCCCTCTTCCAGCCCTCTACGGGTTTTACACGCAGGACGTCAGGCCCGAGCGTCGTGCAAATCTCCACGCATAGAGCGCATCCGATGCACATCTGCTCGCTGATGTCCGGCAGTATTGCCACTGGCATTGCGGCGCACGCGAGCGCCGGACCTAATATAGATTGCCCATACGGCCCCGATTATAACGACGTTTGCGGCCCCCATAACGCCGTTTGGGGGAGGCGCTCGGCGGCGGCCCCGCCGCCGGGCAGCGCGACTGCGCGGGCCCGCGCCGCGCCGGCGAGGGCCACGACGCGCCTGCCCATGGGGACCATCACGAGGCCCCCTCCGGGCTCCTCGCGGGCCATGCACGCGACGGCGAGGCCAGAGCCGCCCTGCCTGGCCGCCGAGGCGAGCATCATCACCGAGGCGTTGACGGCGACCTCGGCGCCGGCCCCGCCGGCCCTGTGCAGGCCGTTGAGCGAGTCGACTATGACGAGGCAGCCGCCGCGCGAGGCGCGCGATATGGCCGTGGCCATCGCCCCGCGCGCGCCCCCCGCGCCGGCGCGGACCTCGCCCACGCCGGCCGCCGGCCGCAGCGCGCCGGAGGCGAGGTGGCCGGCCCGCATCAGGTCAAAGTCGAGGTAGAGCGCGCTGCCGGCCCGCCGCGCGGCCCCGTCGAGGACGGCGGCCTTTGCGAGCGGGTCGGCGTACGTGACCAGGACGACCTCGCCGGCGCCGGCGAGCGGCGCGCCACGGTTTTTATCCACGCGCGGCGCGCGCGCGCGCCGACATAATAATGGACACGCCGCACCCACGCGACTCGTTTGCGCACGGCGGGCGCGCCTACCTAAACAACGCCTCCGTCTCGCTGCAGCCCCACCAGAGCATCCGCGCGATGGCCGCGTTTGCCCAGAGGTACTCCGAGGCCGGCCCGGACTCGCTTGCCTCCGAGCCGCTCGTCGCCGAGGCGTTCCGCTCGGCCCGCGAGGCCATCGCCGGCGTGATCGGCTGCGAGCGCGACGAGATCGTCTTCACGCAGAGCGTGACTGACGGCATCAACATGGTAGCCGGCGGCATGGCCTTTGGGCCGCGCTCCAACATTGTCACGCGCGGCGGCGCGCACGAGCACCACGCCAACCACTACGCCTGGCTCCGCCTGTCGCGGACAGTCGAGGTCCGCAGCGCGCCGATCGACGAGCACGGCCTGCCCGAGGAGGGCTCGATCGACAGGCTAGTCGACGGCGACACGGCCCTCGTCTCGCTCAGCCACGCGCTCTACAACACGGGGGCGATCCTGCCCATAGCCGAGATTGGCGCCGACCTGCGCTCGCGCGGCGTGCCGTTTCTCGTCGACGCCGCGCAGACCGTCGGGTGCATGGGCAGGATGGACGTGCACGCGATGTCGTGCGACTTTGTCTCCTTTAACTGCTCAAAGTGGCTCTGCGGGCCGATGGGCACGGGCGTCCTCTACTGCCGGCGCGGCTCCGAGGACCTCCTCACGCCGCTGGCCGTCGGCGGCGAGTCGGCGATGGTCCACGGCGGCGGCCTCGTGGACCGCGCGATGCCCGAGAGGCTGCAGGCGGGCTTTCGCAACTATGCGGGGATTGCGGCGATGGACGCCTCGGTCCGCCACCTCTCGGCCCACGGCCTGGGCCGCATACGCGAGGACATCTCGTCGCTTGCGGCGCGCCTGCGCGAGGGCCTCGCGGCGGTCCGCGGCGCGACGGTCCTGGG
>RKSK01000051.1 GCA_007570915.1 Cenarchaeum sp. | reverse complement strand
TCTGCCGCTGGACCCGCGTCAGGGTCGAGAGCCCTGACACGCCGTTCACTAGGCTCTTCTCGGCAGGCGACGAGGTGCCGATACCGGTCGCAAACGGCGAGGGCCGCTACTATGCCGACGCCGAGACGCTGCGCGGCCTGGAGCGCAACTCGCAGGTCGTCTTTCGCTACACCGAGGACGTCAACGGCTCGACTGCGCGCATCGCAGGCGTGTGCAGCAGGGGGCGCAACGTCGTGGGCATGATGCCGCACCCAGAGCGGGCGTCTGAGCCCGAGACCGAGCGCGAGCGCGGCGGCGCGGCGTCGGCGATATTCCGCTCGCTCCTCGAGGGCGCGGGGGCCGCGGCATGACGGGCCTCTCTGGGCAGGAGATGGCCGCGCTGCGCCGGGGGATCGGACGCGACCCCGGCCCCGCCGAGGAGGCAATCGTGGCCGCCGAGTGGTCAGAGCACTGCTCGTACAAGTCGTCCCGCGCGCACCTCTCGATGCTGCCGCGCGAGGGCGCGCATGCGGTGCGCGACGCGTCGTACGACTCGGGCGTCCTTGACGTAGGCGGGGGGTACGTCGTGACGGTCCACATCGAGAGCCACAACCACCCGTCGGCAGTCGAGCCGTACGGCGGCGCGGCGACTGGCGTCGGCGGCGTCATCCGCGACATACTCTCGGCGGGGACGCGCCCCGTGGCGATACTCGACGGCCTGCGCTTTGGCGAGATCGAGTCCGACGCGCACGCGCGCTGGCTCTTTAGGCGCGCAGTCGCGGGGATCGCCGACTATGGCAACTGCATCGGCGTGCCGACCGTCGGCGGCGAGGTCGGCTTTGGGAGCTGCTATGCGGGGTATGCCATTGTCGACGTCGCCGCGGTGGGCTTTGGCCGGCGCGATCGCCTGATCGCCAACAGGGCATCGGCCGGCGACGCCGTCATGCTCGTCGGCGGCGCGACGGGGCGCGACGGGATAGGCGGCGCGCAGTTTGCGTCCGACGCTCTCGAGGGCGAGGACCGCTCGGCCGTGCAGATACCGGACCCGTTCATGGAAAAGCTCGTCATAGAGGCCATACTCGAGGCGCGCGACGCCGGCATGCTGCGCGCGCTCAAGGACCTCGGCGGCGGGGGCCTCTCGTGCGCGGCCTCCGAGACGGCCGACTCGCTCGGAGTGGGGATAACCATAGACACCGGCGGCGTGCATGTCCGCGAGGGCGGCATGCGCGCGCCGGAGATAATGACCTCCGAGTCGCAGGAGCGCATGATGGCCATAGTCGCGCCCGGCGACGCCGGCAGGCTGGAGGCGATATGCTCTAGGCTCGGCGTGCCATGCTCGAGGATCGGGACCGTGTCCGAGGGCGGCGAGCTGCGCGTGAGGCACGCCGGCTCGGAGGTCGCGCGGCTGCCGGCCTCCGTCGTGGCCAACGCGCCGCGCCTCGAGCGGGACGCCCGCGAGCCGGAATACCTCGCGCGCCTGGCGGCCTTGCGCGAGCCTGCCCACGGGGGCAGCGCCGAGCTCTCGTCTGCCCTCCTCTCGCTCCTCTCGTCCCCCAACATGGTACGGCAGGGAGATGGGCATACCGTGCGTGGGCGGCAAGGTGAGCTTTTACAACGAGACGGCGTCCGGGCCCATATGGCCCACGCCGGTGATAGGCGTGGTGGGCCTCGCCGGCGCGATGCCGCCGGCGCGCGGAGCCGGCGCCGGCGACGCGCTAATCGCGATCGGCACGACGCGCCGCGAGCTCGGGGCATCCGAGTACCACTCTAGGGTCCACTCTACGCTCGCCGGCGCCGTGCCGCGCGTCAACGCCGCCGAGTCGCGCGCGGGGATGGAGGCCGTCCTTGCGCTCCACGGCGCCGGGCTAGTCCGCGCCGCGCACGACTGCTCGCGCGGCGGCCTGGCAGTGGCCGCCGCCGAGGTCTGCATCGCCGCCGGCGCGGGCTGCGACGTGGACCTGGGCGCGCTGCCTGGCGCGGGGGGCGCCGGCGACGCCGCGGCCCTCTACTCGGAGGGCCACTCGAGGTACGTCGTGGCGGTCCGCGACGCCGACGCGCCGCGCGCCCTCGAGGTGGCCACAGCCGCAGGCGCGGCGTGCGCGCGGGTCGGGTCGCTTGGAGGGGACGGGATCGTGTTCTCGCGCGGCGGCGGGACGGCCGCCTCGGCGGGCCTCGCCGAGGCCACGCGCGCGTGGAGGGGATCGCTGGAGGCGGCCGCGAGTGGTTAGGGAGAACTGTGGCGTCGTGGGCATATTCTCGAGCGGGGGCGACAACGTCGTGCCCATGGCCATCGACGCGCTGCGGGCCCTGCAGCACAGGGGCCAGGAGGCCTGGGGGATCGCCGTCCCCGGCAGGGCCCCCGTGAGGCGCCTGGGCCTCGTCTCTGCGGCGGCCGGCGAGTTTGACGAGATGTCGCGCCTCTTTTCCTCGAGCGCGGCGATAGGCCACGTGCGCTACTCGACTGTGGGCCGCAGCAGCCTCGAGAACGCGCAGCCGCTCAAGGTGGCCGACCTGTGCGTCGCGCACAACGGCACGCTCTCGGGCGCCTCGGAGGTCGCCGCCATGGCCGGCGGCTGCACGTTCACGCCGCAGGCCTCAAGCGACACGCTCGCGGCGGCCAGGCGGCTCGTCGAGCTGATGTCCAAGGCGCCCGGCCTGGGCCGCGCGCTCTCGGTCCTGAGGGACGAGATGGCCGGCTCGTACTGCTTTGCGTTCCTCGCCGGCGACGGCTCCGTCTATGCCGCGCGCGACCCGCGCGGGTTTAGGCCCATGGTCCTGGGCTCCAGGGCCGGCGGAAGGGTGCGCGTCGTGGCCTCCGAGTCCGCGGCCCTCTCGGCGATCGGCGCGTCGCTCGAGCGCGACGTGAGGCCCGGCGAGATCGTGCGCCTCGGCGCCGCGGGCCTCGAGTCCGAGACGTTCGCCAGGGAGGACAGGACGGCCCACTGCTCCTTCGAGTTTACCTACTTTGCGCACCCGTCAAGCACGATGGAGGGCAAGAGCGTCTACCTTGCGCGCCGCGCGATAGGGGCGGGCCTGGCAAAAAAGTTCCCGCTGCGCGAGGCCGACCTCGTCATACCCGTGCCCGACTCGGCGCGGCCCGCGGCCCTGGGGTACGCGCGGGAGCTCGGCATACCATTTGACGAGGGCCTCATAAAGGACCGCTACAGCAAAAAGGGGCCGCTGCGCAGCTTTATCGAGCCGCGCCAGGACGACCGCGTCGAGATCAACCGCTGGATAATACCCATACGGCAGATAGTCGAGGGCAGGCACGTCGTGGTGATCGACGACAGCCTCGTGCGCGGGACTAGCTCGCGGGCCATCGTGGCCGCGCTGCGCGGGGCCGGCGCGCGGCGCATAAGCATGCTCGTCACGTACCCGCCCATACAGCACCCGTGCTACGCCGGAATAGACTTTCCTTCCAGGGCGGAGCTCGCCGCGCACTCTGACCTGCCCGACCAGTCGCTAGAGGCGGTGACCGAGAGGGTGAGGGCGGACATTGGAGCGGACTTTTTGGGCTACAACGACGCCGGAAACCTCGCGCGGGCCGTGGGGATCGACGAGTCCTCGATGTGCTTTACGTGCCACACGGGCGACTATGCCACGCTGGGGGTCACGCCCGCGCACGCGGCGCGCGGGGATCCCGGGGCCAGGTAGCCGGCGCCCGCCCGCCCGCGGGGAGCAGGGGCGCGCCTCGTGCAGGTGGGGGGAGGCGCGAGCGCCCGCCTGGCGCGGCAGGCTCGGCCAGCCGGGCCATGGCGGCCCCGCCGGCCCCTGGCGCGCGCGGGGCTGCCCATCGTTATTATGGCGGCGCGCGCGGCCCGCGCCCCAGAATGGCAAAGGCGTGGTTTCTCGTGCTCTGCCGCGACGAGGGGGACAGGGAGGCGTGCGAGCGCACAAGGGCCCTCATGCACGACTGCAAGGTGACTGACGCCAAGCCCACGGCGGCGTACCACCACGTCGGCGAGCGCGACTTTCCTGACGAGGATGCCGCCGTGCGCCGCATGGTCGAGCTCAAGAGGCTTGCCGGCAGGGACGTCATCGACATATCCGTGAGGGTAAAGTTCCATGGGTGACACCGGTGACCCGCCTCGTATCCATCGTGACAGTCTATTTCCACGACAGCGATTTTGTGAAGGTACGGCACGCCCTGGAGGGAGAGTTTAGGTCCAGGCTGGATATCGGCGAGTTTGCAAACGTGGGGGACACTTTTGCCTGCATAATCGATGCCAGGGTCCCAAACGACTTTGCGCTTCACGAGGCGCAGCAGAGGCTCGAGGATGCCATGCCCACCGTCCGCATAAAGATGCTGGAGCGGTTCCTCGAGTCGTGGTGGGGGCGCCACCGCTGGAGCATAGCCATCTCGGTCGGCGGTGGGATCGCCGTGGCGGCAATCGTCGACCTGGCGCGCGCGTCCGCGGCGCGCCTGGGCGGGCTGCTTGACTAGCCGCCGTCGGCTGCGGGCTCGGGGGCGCAAGACCCAAAAGCTGGATCGGGCAGCCGGCGCATGCCCGCGCCCCCGGCCTCAGGTGGTCACGTCGTCAAGGCGGGACGAGGACTCTGCGAGCCTGACCTCGCGGGCGATTCTCCTCCCCATGCTCATCGGCTCGTCATACACCAGCGCCGTGTAGGGCGAGCCGCCCATGTAGATGTTGGTTCCCGCCACAATCCGCGCGGAGAACTCGAACGCCGTGAACCTGGCCTCGTCGTCATAGACGCCCTCTATGCAAAACGGCCCGTTCATGCCCGGCCTGACCAGGCGCGCGGACGCCTCGACGAACGACTCGCCCATCTCGTAGACGCGCGGGAGGAGCGACTCGCGCAGGACCATCGCGCTGTTGGCGATCACGGTAAAGGACGGCGTGAGGGAGGACGACACCTGCGCGTCGGCGGGGATGCGCGCGAGGCCGTCAATGTCGGACTCGTGCCTAGAGTCGACTCCAAAGAACTCGAGGGTCCCGGAGAGCGGCGAGTAAAAGTACTGCAGGTAGGCGAGCACGCCGGGAATGTACTCCTGCAGGTAGAGCTCCTCGCCCTCGCCGATGACGCCGTCGGCGACGAGGCGCGCGCGCTTTTTCTCGTACTCGGCGGGGCTCGAGGAGACAAAGTAGCCCTTGCCGCCGGCGGCCCCGTGCCTCTTTGCTATCGTCATGCCACTGATCTCGGCCGGGCCCGCCACGGCAGGCGGCGTGGGCAGGCCCGCCTCGCGCATGAGCCTCTCCTTCATGGCGCGGTCGGACTCCCACTCTAGTATGTGGCGGTTGCCAAACACGGGGGCCCGTATGGACTCGACGTCGGCCTTTGACATCTGGGCGACTAGCGTCCCGTGGGGCACGAGGACCGCGCCGCTGGACTCGAGAGCCGCCGCGGCCGCGCCGTCGGCGAGTATCTCCGAGAACGACTCCACGGGTATGATCTCGTCAATGAACGCAAAGCGCCTGTAGAGGGACTCGCGCGCCCTCTCGCAGACGAGGACCGAGCGCAGCCCCTCGTCGCGCGCTCCCTTGAGGACCTGCAGCGCGCAGTGGGACCCCAGCGTCGCGATCGCCGCCAACGCCGCGCGCGCCCGGCGCGTTCACTTATGAACTGTGGGCTGTGCATCCCGCGCCCGGCGCCGGCCGCCTGCCGCCGGCCGGGGGGCGCGGCCGGCCGCCGCGGCACCTGCCCGCGCGGCCGCGGGAACGCCGGCCTCCGCCCCTCCCGCCGCGCGCGCCGCCCCTCCCCGGGGGGCGCGCGGGCGTGAAAAATTAATTACAAGCCGCGCGGGCGCCCCCGCGATGGCGGCAAGCGAGGCGGCCGCGCCGCGCCGGACCCACTACACGGCGGACCTGGGCGCCGGCATGGCCGGCGAGAGGGTGACGATCGCGGGGTGGGTCATCGCGGCGCGCTCGCACGGGGCCATATCGTTTCTCACCGTGCGCGACAGGCGCGGCAGCGCGCAGGTCGTCGCCAAGTCCGGCGAGTGCCCCGACGCGGCCCGCGAGGCCGCCTCGTCGCTAAAGCCGCACTCTGTCGTGGCCGCCACGGGCACGCTCAGGGCCGCGCCAAAGGCGCCCGCCGGCGTCGAGGTCGCGCTCGAGTCCATCCACGTCCACTCGCGCGTGGAAAAGACTCCGCCCTTTGAGCCCATGGCGCGGACGGTGACATGCCATAATGGACAGGGTCGAGGCGATCGTGCGCGCCGCAGCCGGCGCGATATCGGCGTCGCCGGGCGAGGGTGGGGCGATACGCGTGCCGGAGATCCCGGACAGGATCCCGCGGCGCACATACTCGGAGATGGTCGACGCACTGCGGGCCGCCGGCGCGCGCACGAGGTGGGGCGAGGACCTCTACCCGTCGGAGCTGCGCAAGGCCGGCATCTCGGGGTTTTACTTTGTGCACGGCTGGCCGCTGGGCCCAAAGCCCTTTTACGTAAAGGCCTCGCCGGACGGGAGGACGTCGGAGTCCTTTGACCTGATGTTCGGCGACCTCGAGGTCTCCTCGGGGAGCACGAGGGTCTCGGACAGGGCCGAGCTCGAGGCGCGAATGTCCGCCAAGGGCATGGACACCTCGGCCTTTGACTACCACCTGCGCACGTTTGACTATGGCATGCCGCCGCACGCCGGCTGCGGGATCGGCCTCGAGCGCCTCATCATGGCCCTCACGGGCACGCCTGACATAAAGGACGCGACGTTCTACCCGCGCGACGTCGACAGGCTGACGCCATAGGTGGGGGGCATGGCGGCGATAACAGAGTCGGAGGTCAGGTGGGCCGCGTCCCTGATGAGGATAGACGCCGGCGACGCGGCGGCGCACGTGCCAAAGGTCCAAAAGATGGTCGGCTACTTTGAGCGCCTCGACGAGGCCGACCTCGGCGAGGCCGGCCGCGAGGAGCGCGCGATCGGCGTCGCCGACCTGCGCGCCGACGAGGCCGAGGGGTGCCCCGCGGGCCTCATGGGCCACCTAAAGGGGGAGGGCGGCGAGCACGTGCGCTCGCCGGGCCTGCGATGACGGCGGGCCTGGCCCTCGGCCTCGCCGAGTACGCCGAGGGCGTGCGCTCGGGGTCAGTCTCGGCCGAGGAGCACATGGCCTCGACGCTCGAGCGGATCGCCAGGCACGACGGCGCCCTGCACGCCTACG
The DNA here is from genome assembly GCA_007570915.1 of Cenarchaeum sp. Classification (GTDB taxonomy): domain Archaea; phylum Thermoproteota; class Nitrososphaeria; order Nitrososphaerales; family Nitrosopumilaceae; genus JAHRAL01. The sequence continues at coordinate 1,749 of RKSK01000051.1, read as the reverse complement.
TCTCGCTGGATCCCGGCGCGCTCGAGGGCGCCGCGCGCGTCGACAGGGACGCGAGGGCCGGCAGGGACGTCGGCCCGCTCGCCGGCGCGCCGCTGGCCGTAAAGGACAACATCTGCGCCCTGGGCTGCCCGACTACGTGCTGCTCGCGCATGCTAGGGTCGTACCGCTCGCCGTACGACGCGACGGCGGTCTCGCGCCTGCGCGGCGCCGGCGCCATAGTCGTGGGCAAGACCAACATGGACGAGTTTGCGATGGGGATCACCACGGAGTTTAGCGCGTTCGGGCCGAGCCGCAACCCGTGGGACACGGCGCGCGTCCCCGGCGGGTCCTCGGGGGGAAGCGCCGTGGCCGTGAGCGCCCTCGAGTGCGCCGCGGCCCTGGGGTCGGACACGGGGGGCTCGGTGCGGAACCCGGCGAGCTTTTGCTCCATAGTGGGCCTCAAGCCGACGTACGGGCGCGTGAGCAGGCACGGCCTCGTCTCGTACGCAAACAGCATCGAGCAGATAGGCCCGATGGCCCGCAGCGTGCGCGACGCGGCGATGCTCATGGACGCGATCGCCGGCCCGGACCCGATGGACGACACGACGCGGCTGGCCGGCCCGGCCGGCGGCCACGCGGCGCACCTGGGGGACGGCGTCGAGGGCCTCACCGTGGGCGTTGACGCGCGGGCCGTCGACGAGACGACGCCCGTGGGCCGCGCCGCGCGCCGCGCCGCCGGCGCGCTAGAGTCCCTCGGCGCGAGCGTCGTCGACGTCGACCTCGCGCACGAGGGCCTCTCCGTGGCGGCCTACTATGTCATCACGGCCGCCGAGGCCGGCAGCAACCTTGCGCGGTACGACAACATACGCTACGGCTACGAGATGCCGGCCGACGGCTATGAGCACGGCGCGTACGTCACGGCGGCGCGCTCGCGCCTGGGCCCCGAGGTCCAGAGGCGCATGATCCTCGGCGGCTTTGTGCCCTCCGCGGGCCACGCCGGCCAGTACTACCTCAAGGCGCTGCGCGCGCGCGACGTGCTCGCCTCCGAGGCAGACTCGTCCTTCTCGTCGCTGGGCCTCTCGTGCCTGCTCTCCCCGACGGTGCCCGTCCCGCCGTTCCGCCTGGGCGAAAAGATCGACGACCCCGTCGAGCTCTTCAGGATGGACTCGAACACGGTCCTCGCAAACCTGACGGGCCGGCCCGCGGTGTCGGTCCCGTTCACGCTGTGCGGCGGCCTGCCCGTCGGGATGCAGCTCATGGGGCGCGCCGGCGAGGACGCGCGCCTGCTAGGCGTGGCAGCCGCGCTAGAGGGGGCCGCAGACGAGATGGGGGTGCCGGTGCCGTGAGCGCGAGGATTGGCCTGGAGATACACTGCCAGCTCACGACGCTCAACAGCAAGCTCTTTTGCGCGTGCAGGGCCGACTACCGCGGGATGGCCCCAAACACGAACGTCTGCGCGACGTGCATGGGCCTGCCCGGCACGCTCCCGCGCCTCAACGGCGAGGCCGTGAGGCGCGCGGCCGCCATCGCGCTCTCGCTCGGGTGCGAGGTACCCGCCACGCTGCGCTTTTTCCGCAAGAACTACTTTTACCCGGACCTCCCAAAGAACTACCAGATAACGCAGCTCGACCTGTACGGGCCCTCGAGCGTGGGCCACGGCGGGTCCGTGGCCGTGGGCGGCCGCAGCGTCTCAATCGCGCGGGTCCAGCTAGAGGAGGACCCCGGCCGCATAGTCTACAGCGGCGCCTCGGAGCGCACGAGCGCCACGCT
>RKSK01000040.1 GCA_007570915.1 Cenarchaeum sp. | reverse complement strand
GGGCGGAGGCGGCGCGTCCCGGAGTCGAGGATCCCCGACGGGCGTGGAGGGTGGCGCCGCACGCGATGGCCGTCGCGAAAAGGCGCAAGCCGGAGGGCGAGAGCCCGGAGGGGGCGCACATCGCGTTTGCGGCTAGCAGCCCGTCGTTTGACGCAAAGTCAGTGCCCGCGCCGGTGAGGGATTGAGATCGGACACAAGATGGTCAAGCAGACGAGGATCCGCACGCCGGGCCGCGACCAGCACGTGAGGATCTTTTGCTTCTGCTGTCGCTAATGGCGCATAACGCGTGGACGACGACACGCACGGGCAAGAGGGCGCGCGTGGACAGCCGGAGGATCCCGAGGGTGGCGTCCAAGATACTACCGGTGTTGGAGGCCTACAGCGAGCCCGGCATCCAGGCATGACGGAGGCCGCCGGGGAAGCCGCCGCCCGAGGCGGCTCCCGTGTTCCCACATTTGGGATCTGTGGACTGCACAGGCTGGTTGGCGTGCCGGAGGCGGGGCGTCGCCGTGATCAGCGCGCGGCCGCGCGCGGCGGAGCCGCGACACGGCGGGGCGTCGCGCCATGCACGGGCCGGCGGCTAGGCGGCGACCGCCTCGGCGATCTCGCGCATTGCCGCGACGGTGCGCGCGACGCGCTCGCCGGCGATCTCGCGCATCCACGGCGCGGCCTCGCGCGCGACGGGCACGCACTCGCGCGAGTCGGCGACCAGCGTGACGAGGGTCTCGGGCACGGCGCCCTCGCGCTCTGACCACATGTGCGCGTACGCCGCGGCCTGCAAAAAGCCCTCGCGCCTCGCCGGCCACAGCGCGCCGGCGCCGTCGGGGCGCTCGCCGATGGACCGCCGCGTCTTGTGCTCTATCACGGCGAGCCTGCCGCGCCACTCGGCGACAAGGTCGACCGTGCCCCCAATCCCGAGGCGCTCGCTGGCAAGGTTGCGCTCGGCGGCAAGCGCGCGGCCCGCCGACTGGCCGAGCTCGCGCGCGATGTTTTGCGCGATCGCCGCGGCCTCGGCCGGCTCGCCGCCGCGCGGCGCGGCGCTCTGCCCCGCCGCGAGGCATGCGGCCATGCGGTGGGCCGCGTTGCCCACGGCGGCCCGCCGCGCGTCCGGGCCGCGCCGGCGCGACACAAACGTGCGACGCGCGCGGTCATGGCGCAAGTCGCCGGCGAGCGCGTCGAGCAGCGTGCGGACCGTGACGAGCATGCGCGAGTCCGGGCCGCGGTAAAACCTCGCGTCGCCGAGGCAGGCCATCTCGTACCCCGGCAGGCCGGCCACCGGCTCCCCCATGGCGGCCGCGCCGCGCGGGCCCCCGTTATGTGTGTGCGCAGGCCCGCCGGCCCGGCGGGGAGCCTTGGCGGATAAAATAGGAAAAGGGGGTTTTGGGCCTACTCGTTGACGTATGCGCGCTCGCCGTGCTGCGCGAGGTCGAGGCCGAGCTCCTCCTCTTTTGGAGTCACGCGGATCCCGCCAGGCCAGACTGCGTCCATCACCTTGAGGATCAGGGCCGTGACGCCAAAGGCGTACGCTATGGAGATGGCAGCGCCGATTATGCTGATCGCCTGCTGCTCCATCCCCTCGGGCGTGCCCGTCCAGGCGCCTATCCCGTCGCCCGTGTCCCAGATGTGGGGGCTCGCGAGTGTTCCCGTCAGTATTGCGCCAGTGAGGCCGCCCATCCCGTGGACGCCCCAGACATCGAGCGCGTCGTCCCACTTGCGCGCATTCTTGAACGAAATGCACGCATAGCAGATTGTCCCCGCCGCGATCCCGATGATTATCGAGGCCATCGGGCCAACCCAGCCGGAGGCCGGGGTGATTGCGACGAGTCCAGCGACCGCGCCGGTTGCGGCGCCGACTATGCTTGGCTTGCCCGTGTGGGCCCACGACATGAGGACCCACGTCACTGCGGCGACGCCCGTGGCGGTGTTTGTCACCACCCAGGCGCTCACGGTGATGCCGTCGACCATGACCTCGCTGCCGGCGTTAAAGCCGAACCAGCCAAACCACAGGATCGAGGCGCCCAGGACGACCATCGGGATGTTGTGCGGCTCCATCGGAACCTTGCCAAACCCGAGGCGCCTCCCCAGTATCATCGCTCCGGCGAGTGCCGAAAAGCCCGACGATATGTGGACCACCGTGCCGCCTGCAAAGTCAAGCGCATAGTTTGGCGAGAGGTCGGGGTTCAGGTCAAGCGAGCCGCCGCCGATGTATCCGCCGCCCCACACCCAGTGGGCGATGGGGTCATAGACGAACGTCCCCCAGAGGAGGACGAATATCACCAGCGCGCTGAACTTTATCCTGTCGATCAGGCCGCCGACTATGAGGGCCGGCGTTATGATCGCGAATGTCCCCTGGAAGGCCGCGAAGAGCTGGTGGGGTATCGTGCCTGGCCAGTCCTGGCTGCAGACGTCTCCCTCCTTGAACTCTTGCATCTGGTAGGCGTATGACCACGTGTCCTCGCACGGCCCCGGCTCGCCGATCGGCGCGTACGGGGAGACCATGTTGAGCCCGACATAGTCGAGGCTGCCCATGAAGAGGTTCGCGTCGCTGCCCTCCGGTATCGGGCCGAAGGCCAGCGAGTACCCAAAGACGACCCACTGGAACGCCATGAGGCCCATGATCACAAAGGTCATGCCTATGACGTTGACTGCGTTCTTTGAGCGCGCCAGGCCCCCGTAAAAGAAGGCCACACCGGGCGTCATAAAGAGGACCATCGAGGTTGCCGTGAGCATCCAGGCGGTGTCTCCCGTGTCGATCTTGCAGGGCAGCATCGAGCCGTCCTCCTCGTACCAGCACTCGTTGGGGTTGCCCGTGTAGATGCCGCTTGTCCCCATGACATATCCGTCCATCCCGTCCGTGACTTGCTGCGCATATGCCTGCCCCATGGCCGCCGTCGCCGTCAGGGCGACTGCAGCCACGAGCACTATCGCATACTTGCGGTTGTGTGTTGTCATTGGGCGCGTGGGGCGCCGGTGCTTATTTAAGCATTGGTCAAATTTGTGGCCAAATTTGGAAAATAGATATATCCCACTGCCCTGTGAGACTATCCATGGGGTCGGGGGGCAGGCGGCCAGGCCCGCGCGGGCGGCTGGCCGTGCTGGACGAGTACCGTACCAGGCGCGCGCCCACGGGGGCCGCGCTCAGGCAGAGGGCCATCCTCGCGGCCCTGGCACCCGGCGGAGAGCCGGCCGGGCGGACGCGCACGGGCGTCGCGCGCCGCGCCGCGCCGGGGGGCAGGGCAAAGTGGAAGAACGTCTACACCGCCGTCATGCAGGACATCGACGAGGCGCTCGTCCCGCTGGGCCTCGTCGAGGAGGCCGGGCGCATGCCGCCGAGGCGCGGCCCGAGCGCCCTGCGCGAGCACGGCATCCCCTACTACCACCTCACGCGGCCGGGCATGCTCGTCGCCGCGGCGTTTGCCCCCGATGCCGACGTCGCCGCGCGCCTCGCGCAGCTCTTTGCGGGATCCGCCGGCGAGGAGGCGCGCGTGGGCCGCGCGCTCGGCGCGCTCGCCGGCGCCGCGCCGGGCCTGGCGCGCGCGGTCCTCGAGGGCCACGTCAGGGAGTTCTGCGAGGGGCGCCAGCGCCGCCTGCTGCCCCTCACCGCCGACAAGCTCGCAGTCGGCGCCGGCGGCGAGGTCCGCGCGAGCGCCGGGTTTCTTGCCGGCGTGATGGGCCTCGGCGAGGAGGACAGGGGCCGCGTCGGCGCGCTGCTCGGCGCGATCTCCGGCGCGCGCTAGCGCGCCGGCGCGCCCAGGGCCGCGGCGAGCAGGCCCGAGACGTCTACTGCCGAGACGGGGCCGGGAACCGTGTTCGTCGCGACGACGCTGGATATCCCGGCGCGCCTCATGCGCTGGCGCGCGCCGCCGGCGAGGAGCGCATGCGTGCATGCCGCATGCACGCGCGCGCAGCCGTGCGACCGCAGGAACGCCGCGGCGCCCGATATGCTCCCCCCCGTGCTTATCATGTCGTCGACGAGTATGGCGTCGCGGCCGGAGACGCCCGGGGCCTCGCGCGTCGCGACCGCGGTCTCGCCCGTGCGCCGGTCGCGCCGCTTTTCCAGGACGGCAAGCCCGCAGCCAAGCGCGCGCGCAAGCAGGCCCGCCCTCTGCGCGCCGCCTGCGTCGGGCGAGACGACGACCCTGTCGCGCATGCGCACCGACGCAAAGTGCGCCGCAAGGGCCGGCGCGGCCGGCACGCTCACGGCTGGGATTCCAAAGTGCGCGCGGGCCTCCTCGCTGTGAATGTCGACGGAGACCAGGCCCGACGCGCCGGCGCCCTCGAGCAGGCGCGCGACCTCCCTTATCGTGACGAGCTCGCCGGAGAGGAACGCGCGGTCCTGCCTCGCATAGCCGAGGTAGGGGATGACGGCCACGGCGCGCCCCGCCGCCGACGCGGCCGCCGAGACGAGCGTGAGCGCGCGCACGAGGTTTGTGTCCACGGGCGGGTGCGTCGACTCTACCACGATCGCAGTCGAGCCGCGCGGGATCGCGCGGCGCAGCGTGAGGCGCGACTCGCCGTCGGAGAAGACGCGCGCCGAGGCGCCGATGTACGGCGCGCGCAGGCGGCGCGCGAGGCGGCGCGCGAGCGCCGCCGAGGACGGCCCGCCGACCACGACGCGCGGGGGCGGGGCGGCCACGCCCCCGCGCCGGCGCCTCACTCGGCGTCACCGCCGCGCGATATGTCGCCTATGCCGTGCTCGTCGACGACGGCGTTGCGGGCCGCGTCAAGCGAGGCTATCTCGCGGGCCTCGCGGGCCTCGTCGCCCTGGTAGACGGTCCGTATGGGCCACGGGATGCGTATGTCGTACCTCTTGAACTCCTCGTGCATGAACACCCTCATGTCCGTCTCGGCCTTGAACTGCGAGCCATAGTCGCGCACATAGACCCACATCTCAAAGTCGAGCGACGAGTCGTTGAACTTTGTGAAGCGCACCACCGGCTGCTCGACGCTCACGTGGATGTTGCGGTCGCACCCGCAGCTCGGGCGGTTCTGGGCCACATAGGGGCACCTCTTTTGCCTGACCAGGTGCCTCCCGCGCTCGTCGACGGACTCGGCCATCGCGCGCCTCCCGACCTTGACGAGTATCGCCGAGACCTGCCGCGGGTCGTTGAGGTACGACACGCCGACTGACACGGAGGCCGGCACGAGCATCGTCTCGCGCGTGTAGTTGATGAGCTGCGAGCTGACGAGCTGCCTAGTCGGCACTATTGCTATCGACTCGTGGAGCGCGTGGCGCACGTACGTCACGCGCGGCGTGATGCGGTGTATGTACCCGTCATAGCCGCTCTCGAGCTTGACCCTGTCGCCCTCGGCCATTATGTTGTCCTTGCGTATGAACAGGTACGCAAACCAGTTCTGCATCGTCTCCTGCAGCGCGAGGCCCACGCCGACCGCGAGGCCGCCGGTCGCCGTCGCGAGGACCCAGAGGTTCACGCCCCACCAGCTCACGAGGCCAAGCGAGACGGCGGCGATGAGCGCGATGCGTATGGCCTCCGTCGCCGAGCGCGGGAGGTCCTTGCGCTTTTTTTTCGCGTGGCCCGGCGGGCGCGCGCCGGCCACTATGCGCGCGTACCCCGTGTTGCGCCTCTCCTCGCGCCACGTGTCGATCGGGTAGACCTCCTCGTCGGCCTGGCCGAGGCGCAGCCTGTGGCCCGACTCGTTTGACCCGTCAAGGCACGACCTGAGGTAGGCGGCGTACTTTGAGCGCTCCATGGAGCGCCAGCGCGCAAACGCGTTGGGGACCGTGGCCTCGTGGCTCCCGACGCCGATGCCCTTTTCTGTCCGGTACGACTCGAGGCGCGCGCGGCCGGCCTCGGTTTCCATCAGCTCGGCAAACTCGGGCTCGCCCATGCCCTCCGGCGCGTGCTTTGGGGGGATCCACCTAAAGAGCGAGTGGAACGCCCCGTCCGCGTCGTCGGGAAACCCGCGCATCTCGCGCCACGCCGCATAGTCTGCGGCCTCCTCGCCGGCCTTTTGGCGCTGCGTGATGACGACGGGTATGAGCGTCGCGGCCGTGTAGCCGATGACAAATATGTTGATCGTGTTGAGCATCCTCGCAAACGTCTCGCGCGGCGAGGACCCGCCGCCGGCGCCGTTGCCCTCCTCAAAGAGCGCAAAGGACTGCGTGTACGCGTTGACCGAGGAGACCAGCGCTATGGCAAATATGGGCAGGACCGCGGCTCGCACAAAGCGGGCCAGGTGCGGCCTCGTGTAGCTGAACTCGCGCGTGCGCGTCCACGACGAGAGGCTGCGGTACGCCGCGCCTATGGCCACCAGGCCCACGACGAGGGCCACGAGGGCCGCCTGCAGCGAGGGCGAGGACATGACGAGCTGCGAGACGGACTCGAACTTGCCGGCCTCGGCCACGACGGCGTCGACTATCTGGTGCTGGGCCACGCGCGCGCCGCCGCGCGCGTGGCGGTATATTCCTTTTTGCCCGCCGCCGCGCGCGCGAGGCGGCGCCGTGGGCGGGGCCGCGGGGCGCCCCGCGCGCGGCCCGGGGCGATCCACTATAAATTAGGGTGCCCCGCGACGGCCCTCGCGATGTCGCTTCAAGAGTGGGAGTGGGGCCAGAGGCCGCGCCTCTCCTCGTACACGCTCTCCAACGTCAGGGGCCTCCCGCAGGCAGCGGCCCTCGGCGAGGACCGCCTCGCCGAGATGGACGTCGTCGCGCACGTCCTGCCCTTCAAGGCCAACAACTATGTCGTAGAGAACCTCATAGACTGGTCGAGGCCCGAGGCCGACCCCATGTTCGTCCTCACGTTCCCGCAGCGCGGCATGCTAAGCGAGGCAAACTATGCCGAGATGGCCGCGGCCCTGGAGACGCGCGACAAAAAACACATTGACGAGACGGCCAACGCGATAAGGCTGCGCCTAAACCCGCACCCCGCCGGCCAGATGGAGCTCAACGTGCCGCGCCTCGCCGACGGGACCATGCTCCACGGCATGCAGCACAAGTACCGCGAGACGTGCCTCTTCTTCCCGAGCCAGAGCCAGACGTGCCACGCGTATTGCAGCTTTTGCTTTAGGTGGCCCCAGTTTGTCGGCATGGACGGGCTCAAGTTCGCGATGCGCGAGTCAGAGCAGCTCGTCCAGTACCTGCGCGAGCACCCCGAGGTGACCGACGTGCTCTTCACCGGCGGCGACCCGATGATAATGCGCGCCGGCGTGTTTGCGACGTACGTCAACGCGCTGCTGGAGGCGAGGATACCCACGCTGCGGACCATACGCATCGGGACAAAGGCCCTCTCGTACTGGCCCTACAAGTTTCTCACCGACGAGGACGCCGGCGACATGCTGGACCTCTTTGGCAGGGTCACGCAGGCAGGCGTCCACCTCGCCATAATGGCCCACTTTAACCACGTCACGGAGATGCGCACGCGCGCGTGCGCCGAGGCGATCGCGCGCGTGCGCGCGACGGGCGCGCAGATAAGGACACAGTCGCCGCTCCTCGCGCACATCAACGACGACGGGGACATGTGGGCAGCCATGTGGACAGAGCAGGTTCGCCGCGGGTGCGTCCCCTACTACATGTTTGTGGTCCGCGACACGGGCGCGCAGCACTATTTTGGCGTGCCCCTCGTGCGCGCGCACGGCATATTCACGCAGGCGTACAGGCAGGTCAGCGGCCTGGCGCGGACCGTGAGGGGCCCGAGCATGTCAGCTACGCCCGGCAAGGTTGCGGTCGACGGGATCGTCGACGTCGCGGGGCGGCGCGCCATGGCGCTGCGCTTTTTGCAGGGCCGCGACCCCGCGTGGGTCGGCAGGCCCTTTTACGCCGAGTATGACGAGGCCGCGTCGTGGCTCGACGGCCTGAGGCCCCTGGGCGGCGGCGAGTTCTTTTTCGAGGCGCGCCTGCGCGAGATGCGCGCGGCCCGCTAGTCAGCTCCATTTGCCAATAAGGGCAAGACTAGCTTACCAACGCGTGGTATATGAGGCCCCCCTCGCGCCCCGCGCGTGATGGACGCAGGCGCCGTGATGGACCGGCTCCGCAAGGAGAAGGTCGCCTTTATCGACTTTTGGTTCGTCGACATCATCGGCGAGCTCCACAGGATGGGCATGCCGGCGTACGGCATAGCCGAGGACAACTTTGAGAACGGCCTCGAAAAGCTCGACGCGAGCTCCATAGTCGGCTTTTCCTCGGTCAACAAGTCCGACATGGTCATGAAGCCCGACCCCTCGACGTTTCGCATACTGCCGCCCGACTATGACAACGGCAAGAGGCGCAACGCGAGGATGTTCTGCGACCTGTACGAGGGAAACACCGACGAGGCCTCGCGCTTTAACCGCGACTCGCGCGGCATCGTCCAAAAGGCCGAGGCCGAGCTCGCCAACTATGGCGTGACGCACGCGATGTTCGGGCCGGAGCTGGAGTTTTTCGTCTTTGACGCGATAAACGTCTACCCGTCGCCATACGCCGCGACGCACTCGTACGGCGGCTCGGGCTATTCCATAGAGTCAAAAGAGTCCCCGTGGGCCAAGGGCAACGTGAGCACGGCGATCGGCCTGCGCGAGGGCTACTACCCGTCGCAGCCAAAGGACACGATGGACAGCCTGCGAAAGGACATCTGCGACGACCTCCACAGCTATTTTGGCGTCATGGTCGAGGCCGAGCACCACGAGGTCGCGACGTCGGGCCAGAGCGAGATAAACCTGCGCTACGGCGAGATGTCCGGGATGGCCGACGCCGTCGTCTCCGTCAAGAACTTTATCAAGGTAAAGGCAAAGCGCGCCGGCAAGGTCGCGACCTTCATGTCAAAGCCGATATTTGGCGACAACGCCTCTGCGATGCACACGCACCAGAGCCTCTGGAACGGCGAGTCCAACCTCATGTTTGACGCCGACGACCCCGTCGCGCAGCTCTCGCAGGTGGGCCGCTACTATATCGGCGGGCTCCTCGACCACGCGCCGGCCCTGTGCGCGATAACAAACCCCACGACAAACTCGTACAAGCGCCTCGTGCCAAACTTTGAGGCGCCCGTTAACGTGTGCTGGGGGATAGGCAACCGCTCGGCGGCCATACGCGTGCCGATGTACCTGCGAAACCAGGAAAAGAGCAAGAGGATAGAGTACCGCGTGCCGGACCCGACGGCCAACATCTACCTGCTAGAGGCCGCGCTCGTCCTCGCCGGCCTTGACGGCATACGCCGCAAGCTCGACCCCGGCGAGCCCATAGAGGAGAACGTCTACAAGATGAGCGCGCAAAAAAAGCGCGAGCACCAGATAGGCTCGCTGCCCTCGACGCTGAGGGGCACGCTTGACGCGCTGGGCTCCGACCGCGCGTTCCTCGAGCGCGTCTTCACGGCGGACTTTTTGGACGCCTACATTGCGCTCAAGCGCGACGAGTACGCCGCCTTTGCGCAGACGCCGACGGCATGGGAGGTCTCCATGTACGCCGACGCCTGAGCGCTAGGCGCCGTGCGCGTCCATGCACGCGACCATCCCGCCCAGGCGCAGTATCGCCTCGTCGGCGTTGCAGACCGTCTCCCACAGCATGTCCGCATCAAAGCGGTACCTCCCGTCTTCTGCGTGGATCTTGTGGCCCGAGACGACCGTGCCGGACTCGTCGATGTCCAGGCGCGCGTGCGCGAGGCGGTTCCTGGCCTCGGAGACGGACTCGATGAGGCGCAGGAGGTCCCCGTCGACTGCGCCGTCTATCGTCATGATTAGGCGCAGGAACGACCACCTCTGGGCCATCGAGATGTTGCGGCTATAGAGCACTTTATGGCACTTGTCGAGGGCCTCGCCCTCCGGCATTGGCCGACCCAGCGAGAGGCGACGGATGATGCAGTCGTCGATGGCGCCCTCGAGGTCCAGCGCGCGCGATATGACGAGGCCGCGTATGAACCGCGGGCTCTGCCAGCGAGGGCTCTGCTCGGCCATCTCGAGTATGTCGCCAGACGGGTCTGCGGCCGGCGACATCCTCACCGTCGAGCTAGCCGCGAGGCGCGACCTGGCCGGCTCGGCCAGCGGCGGGCCGTAGCAGAGCACGTCAAGGGGGTAGCCGCGCGCGATCTCGCGGATTGCCGCCTCAAAGGCCGGGTCGCCGGCCATCTCCGAGGAGGCCGCGAGTATGCGCGTGCGGTCGCGGCCCATGCCCGCCGAGAGCGCCGCGACGCTAGAGTACTCTAGGACCGACGGGTCGTGGCCGCGCGCGGCGAGGCCTCCCGTGATCCTCGCGCGGACCCCCGCGTCGTGCGAGGCGGCGAGCCACTTTACCGTGAACCGGCCGTCGCCCGTGCGCGGCTCCGGCGCAGTCCCCGCAGTCAAGGCGCGCGCGGCGTGCCGCCGCCGGCCGGCTTGCCCATGCGCGCCATCACGGCGGCGCGTATGTTCTTGAGCGCGGCCACAAGCTCCATGAGCTTGGCCTGATCAACGTCGTC
>RKSK01000001.1 GCA_007570915.1 Cenarchaeum sp. | reverse complement strand
GCCCGGCGAGCACCCCTTCGAGGTGGCCGTGTCCGACGCGCACGGCGAGGAGTGGGCGCCGCACATCCTGCGCATAGTGCCGGCCCCGCCGGCGCCCCCGGCGGGATAGCCGTGCGCCGCGCCATGGCCGCGCCGGCGGCCGTGGCCTTTGCGCTCGCCTTGTCCCTCGTGCTCGCCGGCGCCCTCCCGCAGCACGACCTCGGGGGAGGCGCGCCGCACATCGAGATGCTCCGCGCCGGCTCGCACGTCGAGCCCCCCCTAGTCGAGCTCTACGCCTCCCCCGAGCCGGCCGGCCTGGAGCTCGTGGCCAGCGGCGTGGGCGGGGGCGCCGAGGTCTCGGTCAGGGTGGTGCGCTCCTCGGGCTGGGGCGGCGCCCCCGGGGCCTCGCCTCCGGTCACGTTGGCACTGACCGACCACGGCGGCCAGAGGCCGTGCGCGACGGCTGGAGGGGGCGCCCCACCATGTCCGGCGTCCCGCCAATCGAGGGGATGGCTATGCAGCAAGCCCAGGTACAAGATCCGGCGGACGACGGCACTAGCGATCACCCGTCGTGGTGGGGGTGCTACACGGTGGCGGTGTTTGGGACACAGGCGCCGCAGTGGATCCACCTGTGCGACGTGCCCGGGAGCGACAGAACGCGCTACTATGCGAGGCAGCTGGACACGGGGGGAGGGTCTGCGGCGTCGTGGGCCATAAACCCACACAACGGGGACCTAACCGGGTTCTCCCACCGTGATCCGCACCCGCAGGCCGCCGCGCCCGGCCCCCATTGGTTCCGCACGCGCCCGGACCAGTACTCGGGCTATCCGCCGCCGGGGTTTGACCCACACGCCCCAATCCCACAGGACGCGCTTGTCCCGTTCGGCGAGCTGTTCTTTGTGGCGTCAGGCAAAGTCAAGTCAATGTGGACCCTGGTGGACGGCACGTTCTCCTGGGTGCCGGAGCTCCTCCCGCTGGACGGCAGGGTCGTCCTGCGCGCAACGGCGTTCCACTCTGACAACGTCACCTTCCGCACGGAGCAGCCCCAGGGCGCGCCCCCAGCGCTCCCCGGCCTCCCCGCGACCGTGAACGGCACGCACGTGCCCACGAGGCCGGTGCCGGAGCCGCACTCCCTTCACCAGGACGGGCGCCACTACTTCCAGAACGGAACGGCGGTGCCGCACCACGGCAGGGCGCACAGCCCCGGAGCCTCAGCGGCGGACATCCAGGGCGTGTGGGAGCCGCACTGGCACTCCCCACCGCACGTCGCCGTGAGCGTGCGCGTCTCGGACATTGCGCTCCGCAACGGAGTCCTCATCGCGGGAATCACAGACGGCATCGCGGACCTTCCCCGGGAGCGGCAGCTGGAGCTCCTCCGCGCCCGCGGCGTCCCGGACGGCCTAGACGTGGAGAGAATGGGGGTCAAGAGGCTCCACGAGGTGACGCTGGTGGCCGAGCTGCCGGTAGGCGTGCCAGACGGGGAGTACGAGGGGGCAGGCCCCGGCGTGGCCGTCGCGCCCTGGGAGTGCTGGCCCAGGCTCTACCACCCCGCCGCGTGCATGGAGGGGACGTGGGACTGGTGCCCCACGGGACGCAGCGGCGTCGCGTGGGTGCCCTGAGCGGCCGCGCGGCCGCCGTCGGCAGGCCCGAGGCTAGGCGGGACGCGGCTTTGGGCTGCTTGGCCATGGCAGTGCGGTTTAAATACGCGTGCCCGTAGCCGCGCCGCATGGCGCCTGCAAGGGGGGCGCAGTCGGCCCCCGCGATCACGGCGCCACTCGCCATGTCGGCTCCCGCCGCCGCGCCAGCGTCGGTTGGCATGTCGGCAAAGCCCGACGACGGCTTTTACGGCCATGTGCAGGGACGGTTCGCCGAGGTCGGAGAGGCGGGGGGCTTGTCTGGCGCGGCTACCAACCCTTCGCCGGAGCTTGAGATACTGGCCAACGGCAAGCCCGCCCCGCCGCTCATAGAGATAACCGTGTCCCCCTCGCCGTCGACCATTTCGCTGCGCGCGACGGACGCAGACGGCGACGCCGTCACGTTCTCGCTGTGGACCGCCGCTGCGGAGGCACCGATCGCACTGGCTGACCACGGAAACGGCACAGCGACGCTGACCGTCTCCGCGTCGTCGCCCGGCGAGCACCCCTTCGAGGTGGCTGTGTCAGACGCGCACGGCGAGGAGTGGGCGCCGCACATCCTGCGCATAGTGTCGGCCGCGCCGACGCCACAGACACCCCCGACGGGATAACCATGCACGCCAGCGCCCCCCCTGCGGCGGCGCGAGCCTGCGCGCTTGCCGCGGCTCTTGCTCTGGCCGCCGCACTAGTCACGCACCACGGTTCCTGGGCAGGGGCGGAGTTCGTGGGGATAGAGATGCTCCACGCTGGCGTCCCGGTCGAGCCCCCGCTAGTCGAGCTTTACGCCTCGCCCGAGCCGGCCGTGCTGGAGCTCGTGGCAGGTGGGGCGGGAATTGGCTCGGCGTCGGTCAGCGTCGTGCGCTCTTCGAACTGGGGCGCCGCTGACACGCCGCCACCGGCCGCACCAGCCCTGGACGACCACGGCGGCGGCGAGGCGACCCTAATCGTGGACAGGTCGTCGCCAGGCGAGCTTGTTATCGAGGCCGCCGCGGTCGGTGCTTCTGGCGGGGCGCGCGCCCTCTACGTGGTGCGCGTGCTCGACGCGCTCCCGGCAAACTCGATGGCGCCGCGCCCTCTCGCATTGTCGGGGGC